>JAEESA010000078.1 GCA_016286115.1 Lachnospiraceae bacterium | reverse complement strand
TTCCGGAGGTAAGCCAAAGGACACCGTAGTCTGTGGCTTCTTCCGTCCCGCTGAGGCCTGTTGTTCCGCTTCGTTCCCCGGCTGTCCTATAGGCATCCGGCGTGTTCAGGTCTTTTTTCGGATCGAAGATCTGGATGAACACATTTTCCGGCTGGTTATTTGCTTTCTTTGTCATTGCCCTTGCAGAAGTGCCGACAAAGGCAGCGTAACCGTTTGAAAGATCCGTAAGATCCCCGATATGCGCAAAGTTGTTGTTGACGACAAACATATTGTCGGAGGAATTCTTCGGAAGCCAAAAATGAAAGATGTCCGCATTGACCAGCTGATGCTCGGCCCTGTCCAGAAAATCCAGGGTGAATGCGCGGTTATAGGCATCGCCTTCGCTCATGAAAAGGAAACCGCCCTGAAACGGGATCGCCCGCTGCCCGAAAGAATGGCTGTTATAGATCGAATAACTGTAGCCGCTCCACCAATCGTCTTCTGTGGGTTCCGTATAGTTTTCGTCAACGACTTTTTCCATGGGAAGCGTTTCCATCGTTTCCGTATCTACAAACCAAACCGAGTTGCTTTGGTGCCCGTTATACATGCCCCGCCCGTAGTTTACCGCCAGAATACCGTTGCTCCAGGCTACATCACAGTTTCCGGCATCAAACGGGGTTTTCGTATAAAAGGAATTGTCGTAGTAATCCGCAAGAGAGGAACCACCAGAGTCCCCGATCGTGGATATGTGCGTGCCGTTAGAGTCATATTTTGAAACAAAGATCGTTTCCTTTGAAGGGTCATCTGTAGTATTTGCTTTCCCTGTAACAAGATAATAGTTCCCGTCTGTATCCTGGCATACTGCTCCAAAGCGGTCATGCTTTTTCTTCAGTTTGATCTTGGAGGAGATGTTCCCATTATTCGTTCTGTACACGACCACCTTTTTAGATTTATTGAGCGCAAAACAAAAACAGCCATCGGATCCGGTGAACTGCGAAATGTTGGAAACGCCTTCCCAGTTTGAATACTCACCGGATGCTGATATCGCAACGTTAAGATTTGTCCTTTTACTATCCAGCGCAGCCGCTTTAACAAAGTCCGGTTTTGTTGCGCATAAAAGGAGAGACAGTAAGAGAAAAAACGGTAATATGCGTCGTTTCATTTTTTTCACCTCAAAAGATTCTTATCTGTAGTTTTTCTATCCTTTGGTTTACATCCTTGCAGCGACAATAATGTTCTGCATACATTCGTTTGAAAAATTATCCCCCGCAACAGTCGGATGAAGCTGGATCAAATAGAGATTGCCGTATTTTTCGGTTTTGCACCACAGGTTATACCCAAGATAACAGTAGGTTTCGCCGCCGTGAACATATACATCTTCATAATGCGGATGCTCCATCCAACCGCAGCCGTAGCCCTCATCCGTACGGAACATCTCTGCAAGAGACTGTTCGCTGATCAGTTTCCCGCCGATGAGCGCTCTGTCGAAGGCAAGCAGGTCCCCGGCGCTGGAATGGATATCCCCGGCTCCGCGGTAAGTCCGTTTCAGCTGTGTATAGAGCGTATCCACAATCTCGTAAGGATCACCGATGGGGTATTCCTGGTTAGGAACATATTCCGGAATACTTGTAACGTCACCCGTTGTCATGCTGCTGGATTCCTTCATCTTGCATACGTCGAAGATGTTTTTCCGGACATATTCTCCGAAGCTTTCTCCCGTAACCTTCTCAATGATCATGGCAAGCAATGTATATCCCGTATTGCTGTAGGAATAATCCGATCCCGGCGTAAATTCCGGTTCATCATCAAAAAGCATCGACAGCAGTTCTTCATCGGAATAGCCGTCGTAAAAGTACCGGCGGAACTCCTCCGCATCCCTCTTTTTTTCCATGTCAAGAAAATCATCCTCTGTGACGAAATCCCTCCTCAGGCCGGAGCGCATATGAAGAAGCTGGCATAACGTGATGTCCTTCCCGTTTTTAAATTCCGGGAAGTACATGTCCAGCGTATCATCCAGACTGAGCTTCCCCTGTTCATTCAGCTGCAGCACAGCCGTTGCGGTAAACGTCTTGGTGATCGAACCGATCTCATAGGTGGTAGCTGCGTCTACTTTATTCCCACTCGTATCCTTTGAATTGATCCCGCCTATGAATATGATCCGGTCGTCCGTTGCAAGAAGAAAAGTTCCCTTGATCTCAGGAGATTTCGCGCATTCACGCCTCATGATGCCGGCGAATTTCTTCAGTTCCTCATCTTCTGTGGACCAGGTGTTGTTGGTTTCATCATATGTTAGTCCACTGTAGATATTCTCATCGGTTTCCGTTTCAGCGATCCGCTCCGTTAAATCAGGATCCGTCTGTGCCTTCGGACGGAGGAAGGCTATAGCTGCTATTGCAGCAACAGCGATCACGACAGCAGTGATGATCAAAACGATCTTAAGCTTCGTTATTTGCGATTTCTTTTGAGGCTTCTGGCATGATGGTGGGTACTATGCCAGTCCTCTGATGTACATTTACAATTGAAAAACCATCTGTGTTCCTTTAGAGTATTAGCGACCAAACCAAACTCGAAAAGGAGTGCCCACAGATGGTTTCTGCTAATACATTATGTAAAAAGTTGCTCAACGTCAAGACCGCAGTTGTAGAAAGTGCAGATTTCTACTCGGATCAGGATGGAGTAAATCACATCCGTATCCATGCCAGACCCAACATATGGCACGAGAACGACTGTCCAATCTGCCATAAGCGATGTAAATGCTATGACACGAAGAATCCTCAGCCTCGTTCTTGGCGGGCATTAGACTGGGGCGCAACACTTGTAGAAGTCGTTTATGACACCCATCGTATTGACTGCCCTGAGCACGGAGTTCTTGTTGCTGATGTCCCTTGGGCGTATCCTAGCAGTGGCTTTACGAAGGACTTTGACCTTACCGTAGGTTGGCTTGCCGTTTATCTGCCCCGTAGTGTCGTTTCCGAGTATATGAGGATCGACTGGGAAACGGTTGGAAGATGCGTACACCGCACCTTGAACGACATTGAACCGGAGCGCTCCCGCAGGCTTGATAATCTGGTAAATATAGGCATTGATGAAACCAGCTACAAGAAGGGGCACAAATACATTACGGTCATTGTTAATCACGATACCAACGCAGTTGTCTGGGCAGCTCAGGGACACGGAAAAACGGTTTTGGAATCGTTTTACAAACAGCTGTCAAAAGAGCAGCTTTCCAGCATCAAAGTGGTTACCGGCGATGGAGCCAGGTGGATCACCGACTGTGTCAGAGAATTCACACCTGTCTGCGAACGATGCGTTGATCAGTTCCATGTCGTTCAATGGGCGATGGAAGCTCTCGATGAAGTTCGCCGTGAGGTCTGGAATGAAGCATACGCCGATGTAAAACAGCTCAAGAAGGAGCACCCGCGAGGCAAAGGTCGCCCAAAGGAAGATGATCCTTCCACAGCGATTATCAGGGCCGCGAAAGAGAAAGCTGAAGAAATAAAAAACTCAGCATATGCTCTTGGAAAGGCACCGGAACACCTGACAGAGAAGCAACAACTTCGAGTCCAGATGATTGCCGAAAACAACAACCGACTATACCGTGCCTATCGTATGAAAGAAATGCTTCGACTGCTTCTTAAAATAAAAGACGTAGATGAAGCAGAGGCAACCCTCAAACGCTGGCTATGGTGGGCATCGCATAGCAGAATACCCGCTTTCAAGGAGCTTTATGAAAAAATCAAACGTCACAAGCAGCATATACTCAATGCGATCCGACTCGGGATGAGTAATGCTCGGATTGAAGCAACTAACAACAAGATCAAGCTGATTATTCGCAAGGCATACGGCTTTCGAAACATACAAAATATGCTGGATATGGTATACCTTGTTTGCTCGGATTTAAGGGTCCCGCTTCCTAACCGAAAACCTAAAACTGCATAATCAGCATAAATACTGGGGTTGTGGGTGATTTTCACCCACCATCACCCCTGAAGAGCCTTTCTTTTTTTCCGATTTATCCATTAAAAATCTTCCGTTTTTCTATGATCATTACAGCCTTATGCAGCCTCTCTTACGTCTATTCATAACACGAAAGGACGGGCGTTGGCAAGCGAAAACCAGATCCACGCCGGCCGATATGAAAAATTAGTATTTGAAATCTGAAAAGAATAGTAGTATCATATCAACGACAAAAAGAGAAAGGCACGCAGTCTGCGTGTGGGTGAGGAAATGAAGAACAGATAATTTGATTTGGTGAACGCGAACGTAAATCTATGGCCTGAAAAGGTCTGTTTGTGTATGCCGAATTGGATTATCGTACTCATTTCGAAGCCACCCATCAGGGATGCTCTTTTCGGCATATATTTGGTCTTCATTTGTGTATGTGATCTGCTTTCGGTATGAAGCAGATTTTTTTATGCGCAGGCCCGTGCGAGGTTATATCCCGGCTGAAGTCGGGCACGGGCCGCGCGCCGGGCAGAATAAAAACCCCCTGCCCGATCGCCATCAGATTAAATTAATTCTTACGGAGGTGATGCATATGGCACAGATACAAGTGACAGACCTGGCTTTTTCTTACGACGGAAGTGCCGATGAGGTTCTTAAAGATGTGACATTCAACATTGATACGGATTGGAAGCTGGGGCTGATCGGCAGGAATGGTAAGGGCAAGACGACCCTGCTGAACCTTTTCATGGGAAAATACGATTACCATGGAACCATCAAGGCAGGAACCTGTTTTGACTATTTCCCCTATCCGGTATCCGGATCGGATCTGAAACAGAACGCTGTGGATCTTCTGGAAAAGTGGAAGCCGCAGATTGAATTGTGGCAAACGCTGATCCAAATGAATGAGCTTCAGATGGATCCGGAATGCCTCTACCGGCCTTTCGGAACGCTCAGTTTTGGCGAACGCACACGGGTTATGCTGGCGGTCCTGTTTGCAGCGGAGAATGAATTCCTTCTGATCGATGAGCCGACAAACCATATGGACAGCAGCGCACGCGATATTGTAAAGACATACCTTGCTTCAAAAAAAGGTTTCATCCTTGTCTCGCATGACAGAGACCTGCTTGACGGGGTCTGCGATCATGTGCTCGTGCTCAACCGGTCTACGATAGAGGTTCAGGCAGGCAACTTTTCGAGCTGGTGGGAAAACAAGGAGAAGATGGATGCCTTTCGGCAGGCAGAAAACGAAAAGCATTTAAAAGAGATCGGCAAGCTGAAAAGCGCAGCGGACAGAAGCAGCAGGTGGGCGGAAAAAAGCGAGAATACAAAGATCGGATTTGATCCTGTTAAGGAACATGACAGGAGTATTGCAACCAGGTCGTACGTCGGTGCGAAAACAAAAAAGATGCAGGCGCGTGTCAAGGCTGTAGAGAAACGCATTGACCGTGAGATCGAGGAAAAAGAAGGCCTGCTCTCGGATATTGAAAAGGTATCGGATCTGAAGATCGAGCCGCTCCGTTTCCATAAGGAAGTGCTGGTGAATGCATATGACCTGTCGATACGCTATGAAGGCGCCGAAAAAGAACTGTTTTCCGGATTACGGTTTCAGGTTAAGCGTGGTGAAAGGATCATTCTTTCGGGCGAGAACGGATGCGGGAAATCCAGCATACTGAAAGCGATATTGCAGAAGGCAGATTATCCTTTGCAAGGTGAAAAAACCGGATTATTAACAACCAGGACACTGGACGTCGCATCAGGCATGGTCATATCCTATATCAACCAGGACACATCATTTTTGTCCGGATCCCTCAAAAAGTTCTGTGAGGACAGAGGCCTTAACGAAAGCCTTTTTCTCGCGGTCTTAAGGAACCTTGACCTCGGCCGGGAACAGTTTATAAAGAACATGGAGGATTTTTCCGAGGGTCAGAAAAAGAAGGTCCTTATCGCGGCAAGCCTTATCACGCCTGCGCATTTATATATCTGGGACGAGCCGCTGAACTATATCGATGTGTTCTCACGAATGCAGATTGAAAAACTGATCCTTCAATATGAACCGACAATGTTGTTGGTGGAACATGACGTCCGGTTTCAGGAAAAAGTGGGGACAACTGTGATCAAACTCTAAGGCTGGCGCTCCCCTGAAGCAGGAAAAGGGTTCCGGAACGAACCCTTTTTCTTGCCTGAATAAATATTCTCCTTTTGTATAGACGCAGATTAGTTGTAGGTATTATACATGTCCCGCAAGGATGGAAGCTTCCAACTCCTTTACCTTTTCCAAGGGGAGTTCCGTACACTCCGCAACCTTCTCCACAGAATCTCCCCGCCGCAATAATCGTTCGGCAATCTGCAGGGAATTACTTTCCGTGACTTCTCTGGTGACTTTTCTGGTGACCTCCTCCGTGTTCTTCCTGATCGCTTCCTGCTTTTCCTCCTCAAACATCTGTCCGATCACTGTCATGTTCAACCTCCTGTAAACCTTTTCTTTGATATCCTGCTCTATGATCTTGTTCGCGAATACGAGCATGCCGGCCAGTATCTTCCGCGAACAATCCGGGTCCGGAATACTGTCGGTGATACAATAAGCGACCTCATTTTGTTCGTTTGTACGCGTAGTAATTCCTCCCTTCGATTATAGTATTCTTTTTTCTTTCCTTCAATCGGAATTCACGGCCGAACAGCCAAAGATACACTCGAAACGAACGTTTCGAAGATGGTGAGATCATAACACGAAAAAATAGAGTTTACAAGTAAAAATGTCCAAAACGACTTGCTGCCGCCTGCATCAAGCCACTCACAGCCACTCAAAAACATGGTGAATTTTCCAAAAAAGAAAAAACCGCAAGCCATGTAACAACAAGGACTTGCGGCACTCTTTACGAAGAGCGATAGACGGGGGCTGCATGCGCCTGTGGCGCATTCTTGCAGCCGACCGAGCGGCGTCCCAGCGCCGCGAGACCGAACCCGCACCGCGGGTTCGACGCCTCGCGCCCTTACACGAAAAAAGGGGCTGTCGCACTAAGAAAGGTGCGACAGCCCCCTCTTTATGCTCAAAATACAAAAACCGCACTTCGAAAAGCGCGGCTTTTGCTGTAAAATATATTTATGCGACTAAATAAAATTTTACAGGGAGATTATACTCTATCTGCCCTGTATCATCAAATCAAACTTCCCCTGGACATAGAAATATCTATCCCGTCTGACGATCCGGTACGCCTTTTAAGCGCATTCGTGGAGGGAATGGACCTTTCTGACCTGTATGCCACATATGACAGGATCAGGAAGAATCAGGCAACACCACGTCAGATGCTCAAGATAATGATCTATGCCTCGATGAACAGGATCTATTCAAGCCGTGATATCGAAACTTCATGCAGAAGAGATATCAACTTCATGTATCTTCTTGACGGGGCTCCCGTGCCGGATCATTCCACGATAGCAAGATTTATTTCCCTTCATCTTTCACAGTGTGCAAAAAAGATAATGTCTGAAGTGGGGACGATCCTCCTTGATCTTGGCGAGATCTCCGGCGAGAACATTTTCATCGATGGCACCAAGATAGAATCCGTCGCAAATAAATACACTTTTGTATGGAAAAACGCTGTCTCAAAAAACATGATCAAGCTCGGCAATAAGATCTCTTCATTCTGTGCCGAGTGCGAAGTACTCTATGACATAAAGGCTGTCTACGAAGATAAGATAACTGAGCAGACGCTGAAAAAACTTAAGAAAAAGCTGTACAGAATCAAAAAGGATGAGGGCATAGAGTTTGTACACGGAATCGGCAAGAGAAAGCATGCGCTTCAACGTTCGATAGAAACTCTTGAAGGCTACATTGACAAACTGAGGGAATATAAAGAAAAACTTAGGGTCTGTGGAAAGAGAAACAGTTATGCCAAGACGGATATCGATGCCACTTTTATGAGGATGAAGGAGGATGCGATGCTCAACGGACAGCTAAAGCCTGCATATAACCTCCAGCATGGAGTGGATTCGGAATACGTCACATGGCTTGGCATATATCCCCATCCGACGGATACGCTGACCCTCATACCATTCCTAAAAGACATGGAAAAATACATGTCCTTCAAATACAAAAATATAGTTGCGGACGCAGGCTATGAAAGCGAAGAGAATTATGTATTTATAGAACGCAACGGGCAGACAGGATACATAAAGCCACAGAATTACGAGCTATCCAAAACAAGGAACTTTAAGAATGACATAAGCCGCCGTGAAAACATGGATTATGATCCTGAAACAGACAGTTATACATGCAGGAATGGGAAAAAGCTGTCGGCAGTATCAGTTCAAACGAAAAAGACCTCCACAGGATATCAGCGCAAAGTCACTGTATATGAATGCAAAAGCTGCAGAAACTGCCCTTACAAGAAAAACTGCATAAAAGGAAACAACTGCAAGACCGAATTCAAAGACAGGAATAAAAAACTATACGTGTCAAGAAAGATGGAAGAAAAACGTTCAGAATGCCTTGAACGTATAACCGGTGAATTCGGTACCCAGCTGAGGATGAACCGGAGCATACAGGCAGAAGGATCATTTGCAAATGTAAAAGAGGATATGAACTTCAGAAGATACCTTTACCGCGGAAAAGAAAATGTCCTTGCTCAGAGCACCCTGCTGGCGATCGGTTTTGATATAAACAAACTTCATCATAAGATCATGTCAGGGCGCACCGGAACACATCTGTTTGAACTAAAGAAAGCATCATAAATTTTGACCTTTTAAAATTCAGATGAAAAAAGAACGCTGATCATCGTATCAGCCTGTTAAGGTACTCCTCAATGAAAATACATTGTATAACGCAACAGAAAAACCTTTATTTATGGCATAAAAAAGGGGCTTCGCTCAGTTGATCGGATCAACTAAAGCGACAGCCCCTTTTGATGCGGAGGATGGGACTTGAACCCACACGACATTGCTGCCACTAGATCCTTAGTCTAGCTCGTCTGCCAGTTCCGACACCTCCGCACGCATAAACAGCTTTATAATAATAGCAAAGAAATACGGATACGTCAAGCCTATACAAAATAAACTCTTTATCTAATGTGTAAAATATGGTAGAACGGTATGTGGAACGTAGAAATATCGAAAGGAATAAGAAAATGAATAAGTCTAAAAAAGACAAAGCACGGTTCGGAGCCTGCATCGCGCTGATCATCATTGGGATAATCGTAGGCCTTATTGCTCTTTTTAACGGCTTGGGGATACTGATGAATATCCTGTCTCCGGTGGTCGTTGGGGCGGTTTTGGCTTATGTGATGTGTCCGCTGACGAACCTTTTGGAACGGACAATATTAAAAAAACTGCCGGAGGGGCTGAAAAAGGTTCTTTCGATCGTTTTGGCTGTGCTGCTCCTGCTTGCTATCGTGCTGTTTTTCCTGCTTCTGGTGATCCCGCAGCTGATCATCACCATCAGGGATATGATCGGCAACATCGGGGCCTATAAAGAGGAAATAGAAGGATTTCTCTACGGTGTCTCCGAAAAAACAGGGATCGATCTTTCTCAGGTATATGTGTGGCTGGAGCAGTTCCGGGAGAATCTTCCCGTCTGGCTCAAGGAGCATGCAGCTCAGCTGCTTCAGCTCTCCAAGAGCGCGGGGGATACGGTCGTGAATGTGGGCCTGGGCTTTACTCTTGCGATCTATTTCCTTGCGGATAAAACAGGCATTCTTAACGCGACGAAGAGGTTTTTTAAGGCCATTCTGCCGGATAAGAGATACCCCGGCTTCAGCAGGACCGTGCAGCGTACCCATTCCATTCTGACGCGTTATATCGTAGCGGAGCTGGTGGACGCGCTGATCGTCGGTCTGGCCTGTGCGCTGCTGATGATCATCGGACAGATGCCTTTTGTGGCGCTGATCGCGTTCGTGATGGGTGTTATGAACCTGATCCCCACCTTCGGACCGGTCATCGGAAGTGTGTTCGGAACCTTCCTCATTCTTCTGCATGACCCGATGAAGGCGCTGATCTTCCTTGCCGTAATGGCGGTCATTCATGCCGTAGACGGATATATTCTGAAACCGAAGCTGTTCGGAAGCGCGCTGGGCGTCTCTCCGGTCCTTGTTTTTGCCTCCGTGATCATCGGCGGAAGGATCCTCGGTGTGTGGGGCATGCTCCTTGCGATCCCGGTAGCCGCCATCATATCCTTCCTGATGAACGATCTTATGACGTATCTGGAGAAAAAGAAGGGACAAAATGCCGAAACCGAGCCTGTTCCGGCAGAGGGCGGAAATACAGCAGATACAGAAAAAGGGAACTGATGCATCAGGGGAAAAAAGCTTCCACTTTTTTCATGCTTCCCGCCATTCCTACGACGCCGATCCTTTTCATCGCTTCAAGATCTCCGCAGCCGAAGGAGACTCCAAGACAGTCAATCCCTACTGCCGCCGCTCCTTCTGCATCATATTCCGTATCGCCGATCAGAATGGCTTCCTTTTTTGGAACGGCAGGATTATTTTCTAATGCGTATCGGAGGACGGAGATCTTGTCCCGCCTGGCCCCCACTGTTTCGGCGCCGTATACTCCGTCAAACAAAGAGATCAGGCCGAAGTGGGTGAGGATTTGAATGCACATCGGTTCGTTCTTGCTTGAGGCCAGAGCAATCCGATATCCTTTCTTTTTAAGGTTCTCCAATGTCTCTTTTGTGTCAGGAAAAAGAGAGCAGTCGTTCCATCCTTTTTTTCGATAATATTCCCGGAAATATGTTACCGCGTCCGTTACCTGCTCTTTGGAAAGGCCGTATCTTGTTTCAAATGTGTATTCCAAAGGAGGCCCGACAAAAAAACTGATGGTAGAGGGATCCTCTACTTCGATCCCGAAATGAGAGAGCGCGTAGGCGGCGCTTTTTGTAATGCCCGGCGCGGAATTCGTGATCGTTCCGTCCAGGTCAAAAAGAAGAAGTGTTTTCTTATCCATGATCACTCCTGTGGTCCGGTGTTTCATTTATTATACATCTTTATATTTTTCCAACCACTGAACCGATTTTTTCAGTGCTTCTATCGTCTTTGTTTCAAGAACACATCTGGCGTTTAACCTCTCGGCAAGCTCCAGCCTGTCCTTAAGATCGATCTTGCCGTCTCCGAGAGCCAGATGATTTTTCGGAGGCTGATCCGAGCCGTCATGAATGTGGAAATGGATCAGATGATCCTGATGTTCTTTGATAAACGGAACATCCTGCTCGCAGGCGGCTATCGAGTGCCCGATATCCCAGGTCAGGCCGAATTTCGGACTTTCAAGAAGATACACGATCACCTTTTTCTCATACTCCCGAAAGCCTTCAGTATTTTCAATAACGATCTTCACATCGCTGTCGCCGATCCATTCCTCGCACTTGCCGCGAAAGACAGTAAAAGAATTCCTATATGTATCGAAATCACGGTCATACATCTGCACCTTCCGATCCGGCAAGGTGATGTAGATCCCGTGATGCATATGCATGTTAACGGTAATAGGCTGGGCCGGGTCTCCATATCGGTCGCGAAGCCCCAGCAGCTTCTTAGCCACCTCAACCGTCCGCCGCACCGTCTCCAGATACGCCTCCGAAACCAGCGGGTTAAAATCCGCGATATTCAGATTCTCATCCAGATGGATCGTATAATATATGCCTGCCTTTTCTGCCGGTTCTATCAAACGATCCGTTTTCTCCAACTCATCGACCTGGTACTCCGGAAAGTTCATATTCAATTCAATGAATTTCAAGCCGAGGCTGCTGCATAAAGCAATGTTGTCCTCCAGCGTCTTATTCTCTATAAGTGTCGGCATTCCAAGCTGCATTATTCTACCCCCCAAAGGTTAACTGTCACTGAAATGATACGACGGTTATATTTTGCGATCCGTTTTTTGCCGGATTGGTCACAAGGACATCTGATACTCCACAAATTCCTTAAATCTCGGCAGCCGAATGGATATTTCTCCACGGACAGAGGTGTCGATCACCCCTTTTTTCCTCAACCCATCTCGAGGTCTTGAAAACTGGCTTTTATTCTGATGTGTCAGCTCCAGGAGTTCTCTCACCGGCATCTTCTCTTTTTTTACTATATAACCAAGGAACCATCTTTCTTTCGGAGTCAGTTCACTCCATATTTTCTGATATACTTTCTCTGAAAGTGCTTCATCCAGTTTCGCCAATACTTCCTCTGTTATATTCTTTTCCCTAAAATCCCACATATACTTTCCGAGGGCCTGATATGCAAAAGCATACCCCTTTGTTATCGAGGCCATCTGTTCAGCAGTGTCCGTACTGACCCCCAGCGTTTTCACATAGTCTGAGCGCATAATGGTGTGATTCAAAGGCTTCATTTCATATTTCTCCGCACGCAAGAAAAAGGTAAGGTGATCTGCATTCTCCAGATTTTCCACATCATCATACAAGCCGGCTATGATCAGAAAAACAGGAAGATCCTGCCTGATAAGGATTTGAAATTCCTGTATAAAGCTTCTCATTTCCGATGTATTTTTCACCTCATCAATGGTTATAAGAAGGCGTTTCCCTTTTTTGTTCAGCTCCTCTATGATTTTGCTGCCCACCACTTCTTCCGTAATATTTCCTTCCGGCCTTATTCCCGTCACGATCCATTTTTTGTCATCACGCAAAGCATTTTCGATCGCTGTTAATGTAACTGTTTTTCCGGTACCGCGAATTCCGGTCAATTTGAATGCCTGTTCCCGGATTGTTTCGCTGTTGATCTCGTCCAGTATTTCTTCGATCACAAGGTCTCTGCTGATATAATGCGCCGGGATCTTTCCAAAGCCTATTGTATATGGATTTGAAGATATTGCCATTTAAGTTCTCCCT
>JAEESA010000077.1 GCA_016286115.1 Lachnospiraceae bacterium | reverse complement strand
TAGACATTTTCTATCGGGTAACTGCGGATCTTATCCGCCACGCGCCCCACGATCGCTGCCGCCTCTTTTGTTCCGAGAGCGCCGTCAATAAAGTCGTTTTGCATATCGATCACAACAAGTATTTTTCTCATAAGATAACTCCGATCCACTGCTTATTTGAAACCCATCTCAACCGAAATGTATTGGGCCGTAACCGCGCAGCCAGTGCGCGGTTCGGCTGTGAATAGTTACATCCCGTTTTCACTCAGGTGATAGAACTCGGGAACACTGTTCCTTGTCACGTACCACACAACTTCTCCGTTATCCCATACCGGCTTGCAGTCGGAGAGGAAAGCCTCTGCGGTCTTCACCTCCGATACATTGCCTACTGCGTCATAATGCGCGTAGGCGATCCGGCCGCTGACTGCACCGTCCTTTATGATGTCCCATAAAATGTACCCGCCATCCGGTCCCTCTGATACGATCTGCGGCGTCCCGGCCCGTTCGGTACTGTTTTTTCCATAGGAGGTGAGCTTCTTAGTTTTTGTCGCATTTTCGCTGAAACCGGACTTCGGCGTGTAGGTGAGAAATATGTTTTTAACGCTGTCCTCCCCGGCATTTCCGCCCTTCTCATCCGAGGCATAGACGGTCACATAGCCGGATCCGGTTTCCTCCAATCCGCCGAGGGAAACGCCGGTCATATTGTAGCCAAAGTCTTCGTCTCCCTTGTATTTCGGGATTTTGTATATTTCAAGCATGGTGCCCTTTTTCGAGACAAATTTCTTCTTCCCGGCCTTCTTTCCGTTCTTGAATAGAACGATCGACCGCGGGCTTGCGTCACCGTGATCCAGCGTGATGATATTCTTCTTGGAATCGATCAGGATGAACTGGTTAAAGGAGTGGCTGACGGTTCCCGAAGAATGACTGACGGCCTTGTCAATGGAATCCATCAGCTTCATTTTTTCCTCATTGATCTGGAGGAGAGTGTTTGTCTGATGATTATAACCGTCCGCAGCCTTATACATCCGGTTCGCCGTATGGATGTAAAGATATTTTCCGTATTCCGCGAAGCGCACGGCAGTGGAGCGGAACGGCTCGACAGTGTTGCCGTTGTTGAGTTCGAGCGTTTGCAGCTTCTGCCAGTCCTTGGAATACTTATCAATGGTGATCACGGGCTTTTTGCTGTTTTCTTCATAGTTGTAATCGCCGGTGAGGATGAAGTTATACTTGCTCCCGCAGAAAAATCCGCCCCAGATCTTCATCAGATCGGTTTCCAGTGTACGGCCTTCCACGAACGCAAAGTCCTTTGTATACTTTTCGATGCTGATCACGCCGGAGCATTCCACCCGCCACCAGAAATCGCCTTCCCGGTACAGATAGGACGTAACCTTTCCGGAATAATACTTTCCCTCGCCCGCGATCAGATCGGAATAGATCTGGCGGGACACATTTTCGGTAACCGCCGGTTCGTTATAAGAAGACGCCGGCACGATCAGGTTTCCAAGCGAATCGCAGCCTTCAAAGGCATGAAGCCCGATCGAGCGGAGGTTGTTATAGGTGCTGATCGTTTTCAGGCTCCCGCAGTCCTTAAACGCAGAGGGCCCGACGGAACGCACATTGTCAAACCCCGTGACCGTCTGCATCAACGTGCAGCCCCAAAAAGCTCCTTCCTCCACAGTCTCCACAGAAGCCGGCAAGGCCACGGACGTTACCTTATCATGCTTATAAAACGCCCATTCGCCGATCGCCTTCACCGGTATGCCATCGAAGTTATCAGGAACCACAACATTTCCTTCAGCTCCCTCCGGCCACCAGGTCAGGGTTCCGGTTTTCGTATTAAAGCTTGCCCAGCCGCCGTCGACCGGATACGAAGCCACATCCTCATCCGCGTCCACAAAGCTTCTTTCCGCCGCATAGGTCTCCGCCGCCCGCCCCGGAATCACGCACGCTGCAAACAGCGCCGCTGTAAGAACTCCGATCATCCATCGTTTCATTTTTTACTCTCCGTTCTTAGCTTTATTGTAGTAGAATAATTCGTTAGAAACACTCTTGTTTACAGGATTCAAAGAGTTAATGACCAAACACAATTTATATACGAAACAGACGAAAAGGACCCTTGGGTCCTTTTTGTATTAAATAGAAGCTCTGTAGTCCTCCCTTATTTCTGAAATCGATTTTGGTTTCCCTTCTCTAATAACATACCAATAATCGAAACCATTTAATCTTTTCGCCTTTACTCCTCTTGCTAAAGCCGCGCATGAATGCATATCAATAATTTGACCATTCCAGAGAAGCTTTCCGTTTTTTTCCAGTTTTGCAACTTCTTTCCCATCCTTAAAACAAAGGCTCTCTCCCACAAAAAAATAACCCTTCTCAATCATTTCCTGCACTGACACTTTTATAGGCTTTTCATCATACTTCGCTCGTGCGATATCACTATCTTCAAAATCGATTTCTGCCAATCTTTTTTTTCCATATTCGCAGTATTTCTTTTCACACTCTATCATTATATATTTTCTTCCGAGTTTCTTTGCCATCGCTCCAGTTGTCATAGTTCCTCCAAACGGATCTAACACTGTATCTCCAATTTTGGATGAAATTGCAATGATCCTGTATAACATTTCTTCTGGTTTTTGAGTACTATGCAGCTTATTTCCTTCATCGTCTTTTAACCGCTCGTTTCCTGCACAAACAGCCATTCTCCAGACAGATCCCATTTGTTTTCTAACGCCCTTCGAGTACTCGTCTTCTGATACTGTATCCGAATTAAGTTCTTTCCCTGTTTTATAGTTAAATGTATACTTTGAATTTTTGCTCTTAGTTGCCCATATTAAGGTTTCGTGGCTATTATTCAACCTTGTTCCCATAAAATTGGGGGTTGGATTTTTTTTGTGCCAAATGACATCATTGATAAACCAATACCCAATATCCTGCATTATGCCACCAATGGTATAAATGCATTGCATTCCACCAATAACCCATATTGATCCATTCGGTTTTAATACTCGATAGCATGCAGTCAACCATTTTCTAGAAAAGGTTTCATAGTCCTCTAATGTATCAAACTGATCCCATTCATCGTCACATCCATCGAATTCCGTTCCTTCTACTCGGTGCAAAACACCTTCAGTTCTCATCCAATACGGAGGATCCGCAAAAATCAAATCCACTGACCCTTCAGGCATCTTATTCATCTCATCTATCGAGTTTCCATTTATAACTACATTCTCCATATCTATCTCCTTAAATTATATCCGGTTGGAAATAACTCATTTCTTAACTGAACATATTCCGGTTTATTCGATATCAACTTTTGATATACTCGCGGGTTCTGAGACCTCAATTTCCTAATGGCTTCATACATTTCATCACTTGTATCAAAGTCAGGAATAGATAGAATTTCCTCACTTTGTTCCTGTTTATACCTGGCTAAATAAGAGCATATTTCATCCCACACATCCGGGCGATTAAATACAGTTGTAAACAAATCCTTCCCATACAAGACATTAATATCAACGCCTGTTAATGTTTCAGCGTCGGCTTCTTCAAGATAAAACCGTTTATTCCTCATAAGACTATCATCGATAAACCACATCGTTGAATTAATTTGTAAATATGCGTTTAAGCGTTTTAATAACGTATACTTCTTCTTAAAATTCTGGTATTGTCCACGTTTTTTTGTACTATCATGATCATCTCTTATCTTTTGTTCGATAAGAAAAACTGTTTCTCCATCATCAAACACCTGATCAGCGCTTAGCACATCTCCATTCTCGTCACATCCGATGTTCTTATCACGATTCGTATACCCTATCAATGCAATATACTCTGTTACAATATCCTCCATAAAATCGCCAAATTTAATCTCTCGGCTCTGAGTAACATTTTGAACAAGTTTAGTCTTTGCATTACTCAATCGAAAAATACCTGTATACCTTTTAGGATTATTAATCACCGTAACAAGAAGTTCATAATAGAAATCATCATCGGACTTGATTTTCTCATTCAATTTTCGTTTGAATTCTTCATAGGGCATTATCATTGTCAATCTCTACTTCCCATTCCTTATATCGCCGACAAAATCTCAATAAAATTCGTTTTGTCTTGAGCTTCCTTTAACTCGTCTATACTAAAATGGTAATTTACAACCACCCCTTTATGCTGGCCATTTACTACATCGCCATCACCACTTTTTCTACTAAATCGTCTTTTATCCATATACTTAGAATATATGTCCTTAAGCAGCTGTGTGCTTTGATAAAAATATCTCGTATTTCCGTTTTCCACAATACACGGCCGATTTTCTAAACACCACATCAGGTATATCCTGGTTCCTGTCTCTTTTTCTATTTCAAAATATCTATTCAAGTCACTCAGGTTCAACGCTAATGTTTCGGAGGGAAGAAGTTCTGCATAAGGCAAAACTCGTTCTACTGCCATAAATGTCCTTCTTTGTGCCTTTATCTCTATGTAAAAAACATCTTTCCCGTGCTGAACCATAATATCTGGATATCCCGGTTCATCGCACTTCTGTGCGACATATCCCGCCACCTTATTAATCTGATCGATTACATATTGCTCTTTTCTTTCAGAATAGTTTACATCATTTTCAAAATTGTATGCTCCCTTACTGATACCATCACAAGGGGTTTTACAGCCTGCACATTTATATTTATAACCCATTCCCCGCTCCTCTAAATAGTTACTTAGCTATTATCAACTAACCATTTTTACATACAAGTTACATATTTAAGATGTTCATGTAATATTTTATAGCAATTTCATATCGCTATCAATACAAAAAATTTTCGCGCGGTTGATTGTATGTCACCAGGGAGTGGTATATTATTGTCAATGAGGTCTTTCTTAATACGAAATCTTTGAGGCGGTATCGGTAGAAAAAAGCATATAGAAACGGTATAATGGGATTAAAAATGTGAGATGGGGGAGAGAGATGCTGAACCGAGAAGACCTGCTGGAACTGACACGGCGGATGACCCCGAAACGGAACTGTTTCACACGGATCGCGGGGGGATATATGGGTGCGGAAGGGTACATTGATGACAGCTTCAATGTGCATTTTCAAAAGCTGAAAGCGGACGAAACCGGGAAAATGCTGCAGATCATGAAAACGATCCCGTTTTCGGAGACGAATAAGAACCTGAAAGTGCATCCCTTTCCGGCGGAAGGGAGAGCGGGAAAACTCCGGCAGCTGCTGACGGCGCTGATCCAGTGCGAACTGAAGAATGATGCGCTGCTCGACACCTTGTATGAGCTGATCGGAGAGAAGTACAAGGCCGCCGGGGACTATGCGATCCTGGTCTGCCAGGGGAACTATGATATCCCGTTGAAAGGCTCGGACAAGGAAAGACAGGACGAGTCGGAGGAGGTGTACCGTTTTCTGATCCTTGCGGTATGTCCGCAGATCGGTTCCTACGAACCGGGAGAACCGGAGTGGGGCTTTCTTTATCCTTCGTTTTCCGACCGCAGCGAAGACAGAGAGCGGATCGCGGTCTACCGGAGGGACGCGGGGCGTTCGCATCCGGAACTGATGGAGCTGCTGGGGGAGTCTGATTAAGGGGTTTACGATCATGAAGATATACATTGATTTTGATGACTGTCTGTGTGAGACGGCGAAGCACTTTTCCGGACTGGTGAAGGACCTGTTCGGAAAGGATGTGCCGTATGAAAAGATATGGGATTTTGACCTTCAGAAATCCTTTTCGCTGACAGATGAGCAGTTTGAGGAGATGATGATCAAAGCGCACCGTCCGGAAGTGCTTCTGGCGTATGAGGAAACACCGGGAGCCGTGCGAACGGTGAACTGCTGGATCGATGAAGGGCATGATGTGTCCATAATCACGGGGCGCCCCGCCGGCTGCTATGAATCGTCACGGGAATGGCTGGACCGGCACGATCTGGAGCGTGTCCGCCTGTATTGTCTCAACAAATACGGATGGGACAGTTTTTATAAGAATAACGACTACAGTCTTGAACTGGAAGATTACTATAAGATGCATTTTGACCTTGCCATAGAGGATTCGCCGTCTGCGTTTCGGTTTTTCTCGCATCTGCCGGAACTGAAGGTGTTGGTTTATGACAGGCCCTGGAATCAGGACTGCGCGTTCCCGGGAGAGAACTATCGCCGCTGCTTTGATTGGGAGACGATCAGAACGCTTGCGGGCAAGTGACCTTTAGGCCTCCTCTATTTTCTGCCGGAGAGTGTTCAGAACTCTCTTCTTGTCCCCGCACCATTTCGGGGCGATCAGCAGCTTCTTGTCCCCGTCGCCGGTCAGCCGGTGAACCACCACATGGTCCGGGATCAGGCGGAGGCATTTAAGGATCAGATCACAGTATTCGTCCGGCGTCGGAAGGGTAAACTTTCCGGCAAGATAGTCTGCAGCCAGATCGGTTCCCTTCAGAACCTGAAGAAGCTGCAGCTTGATCCCGTCAACACCGCTGCCGATCACATATTTCACGGTTTCCTGCATATCCGCTTCGCTTTCCCCCGGCAAACATAAGATCACATGAACGATCACGTCCAGCCCTGCCGCTTTCAATCGTTTTACCGCGTCATCAAAAACGGGCAGGGGATAACCTCTGCGGATATATTCGGCAGTCTTTTCATGGATCGTCTGCAGGCCCAGTTCCACCCAGACCGGTTTGATCCGGTTCAATTCCATCAAAAGCGAGACTACTTCATCCGGCAGACAGTCCGGCCGTGTCGCAACGGACAGGATGGCGACGTCCGGGTGGTTGATCGCTTCCGTAAACAATTCCCGAAGTCTTTTTATCGGAGCATAGGTATTGGTGAATGCCTGAAAATAGGCGATGTACCGCCCGTCTTTTATCTTCTCTGCAACACGTTTCTTCCCTCTTTCAATCTGCTCGGTCACGGAAAGGGCAGAGTCCTCCGCAAACTCTCCGGAGCCCTGTCCGGAGCAGAAGATGCACCCGCCTGTTCCGAGAGTCCCGTCCCGGTTCGGACAGGTGAAGCCGCCGTTGATGGCGATCTTATAGATCTTTTCTCCGTAGGTTGTTTTCAGATAGTCATTCAGGGAATAATATTTCATGATACTATTATAGCATTGATCGATCATCATTTCTTTGAGAAATATGTTATAATAAATCAATATATTTTGTTTTTTCAGAGGAACCTGTTTATGAAGAATAAAACCAAAGGCCTGATCCATACGATCATGATGCACAAATACATCATGAAATTTATTTTGCGCATTCTTATATTCGTTCTGGTTCTGCTTTTGTACATCTTCCGGAAGGAATGGATCTGGGATTTCATGAACCGCCCCATCACGCACAGCATATCGCCTTTGCAGGTGTTATGGTTTGTTTTCATGTGCATTATGATCTCGCATCTGTTTCCGGGGAAGATAAGATCCATGGCGCTGCTTAAATCCAAAGAAGAGGAGTACATTCCCGTTCCGGGCTATTCCGAATTTGAGCTTTTGAAATACGTGCAGGATCAGAACCGGAAGGCCTGGAAGATGATGCTGGTCTGGATGAGCGGAAATGCCGTGGTGGGGCTGCTTTATCTTGCCAATGTGCTTCATGAAGAGGAGCTTTTGCTGCTGACGGTTTTTTATTTCTTGAGCGACTATATTTGCATCCTGGTGTTCTGCCCGTTCCAGCATTTTATCATGAAGAACAAGTGCTGCGTGAACTGCCGCTGTTATGACTGGGGGCACTTCATGATGTTTACTCCCATGCTCTTCATACAGAATTTCTTCAGCTGGAGTCTTTTCTTTACCTCCGTTGTGGTGCTGATCCATTGGGAGATCCTGTACTCGGCCCATCCCGAACGCTTCTGGGAGGGCTCCAACAAACGGCTCCAGTGCGCAAACTGCACGGACAAGACCTGCCAGATGAAGAAGGGGTTGGAAGCGCTGCTGAAACCCCAGAACAAGGGAAAGGGGCTGCCGCATAATTAAGGGCAGGACAGGATGAAGGAACAGGTGAAAAGTATTTCGGTAGCGGAAATGAGGGCATGGGATGCTTACACGATCAAAACAAAAGTGCCCTCCAAAGAATTGATGCGAAGGGCGGCGGAAGGCGTTTATCAGTCGTTCGACTGGACAGGGCATAAGACGGGGATCCTTTGCGGAAGCGGAAATAACGGAGGGGACGGCTATGCCTTGGCCGGGATCATGAAAAGAAACGGCCATGCTGTTTCTCTGATCAGGACATCGGAAAAGACCTCCGAGGACGGTCTTTATTATCTTGAAGAAGCAGAACGCTCCGGCGCCGGGGTGAGGCTGTGGGGAGAAGATACGGACCTTTCAGCCTATGATGTTCTCGTGGACTGTATCCTTGGAACCGGCTTTGACGGAGTCCCCAGGGGAAACGCCCGCGAAGCCATTGAAGCGATCAACCGGGCAAACGCTTATGTGATCAGCGTGGATATCAACAGCGGAATGAACGGAGATACGGGAGAAGCGGAATGCGCTGTGCGATCGGACTTGACGGTTTCCATCGGGTTCTATAAAAACGGGATGTTCCGCGGGAGGGCGAAGGAGCTGATCGGAGAACTTGTAAACGTTGATATAGGGATCGTGGAGCCGCCTTCTGATTTTGACCAGGGAGAAGAAAAGTAGTTCTTGACAAAATCGAACATACGTTCTATATTGTAGAGCAAAGGAGCGTATGAGATGGGAAATGAGGTATGCCGGGAAGCGGATGAAAAACTGGATGTGATCTGCGAACACAAGTCGGACGGGGATATCATTCCGCTCCGGATCCGGATCCGGAATGAAGACGGAGAGTATCATGTCTTTTCGATACGGGAATATCGCGATCTTTCCCATCGCGGCACCTACACGACCGGGGACGGCGTGTTCGTGACAAATAATACGCTTGTGTATGAATGCCATATCGAAGTCTTCGGAACGCAGAAGACCGTAAAGCTTTACTATGAGCCGCATCGGAGCCTGTGGAGATATACGATATAGTTTTTAGATTAGACTGATCGGCGTGAATATTTAAGGAGGAGAGAAAATGCTGAATTTGATCGTACTGTCTGTCCGGCATCGGATGGAGGAAAATTACCGGCTGCTGGGAGTCTATGAGAACAAAGGAATGGTCGCCCATGCCGTAAATGTGTTTTTGGAGGAGAAGGAGAAAGCCGGGATCTCGCCGACGGAGTATGATTTCAAGGAAGAGGAATGTGAGCTGAATCGGAATCTGGAGCTGCCATGAGCGACCGGATCGTAAGAAAGCGGATCGTTGTTTCCGGCCGTGTACAGGGTGTGGGCTTTCGATATACGGCTTCTCATGCGGCGCAGATGCTTGGACTGACCGGATGGGTAAGAAATGATCTTGAAGGAACGGTCACCATGGAGCTGCAGGGCGAGGAAGAGCTGATCAGCCGGATGGCGCCGATCCTGGAGCAGGGCTCCTGGATCAGGATCACGCAGTGGAAAGAGAAGGTGATCCCTGTGGACGAGGAAGAGCGCGGCTTCCATGTGAGAAGATAAATGCGGATCAAAGTGTTTTTCGCGCGGCATTCGAGAAGCGGCTAAAGAGACGATACAGAGAGGGCTTGGAAGGATGAAGATAAAAAAGATCTACTTTGATATGGACGGCGTGCTCGCCAACTTCGACAAGGGAGTGGTGGAGCTTGCCGGGTTTCATATTGTGAAACAGGATGTTGGCGAAAAAATGTCCGATGAGGAAATGTGGCATAGGATCAAGGAAGTTGAGCATTTCTATGACAAGCTGGAGCTGATGCCCGGTGCAAAGGAGATGTTTGATGCAGTTTACGGAACGTATGGGGAACGCTGCGAGATCCTGACAGGGATCCCGAAACCAAGGCGGGGGATCCTGAATGCGGGCGAGGACAAGACGAAGTGGGTGCGGCGGCTTCTCTCAGAGGACATCGTGATGAACATCTGTTTCAAGGAAGAAAAGAAAAACCTCTGCACGGGGGCAGACTGCGTTCTGATCGATGACCTTCCTGCGAACATAGAGGCCTGGAGAGCCTGCGGCGGGACAGGGGTTCTGCACGAAAGCGCGGAGAAAACCATGACGGTGCTGCAAAAAATGGAGATCATATAACACCGGGTGAAACCTTGGTTCGTATAATATAGACGTTGGCAAACGTCTTACGGACGGAAGCAGCTATCCACAGCCTTGGAAAGCCGTGAACAGTAACGGTCAAAAGGCAGTGGAGACTCTCGAAAATCCGTTGTCGAATAAGATCGTTCATGAAGAGAAAAAATAGGTAAGAAAACTACTTTCGATATTTCTCAAGTTTTTCTCTGTCAATGTTTCCGGACGCGATCTTATTCTGCACCCACAGCTGGAGAGCATCTGCCGTGATGGAGATCTTCTCCAGCTTTTCCTGTATCATGGCGAAATCCTCGTATTCGTCCTCGGAGAGAACGCCGTCGGAGGTGATCTCGATCAGGCGGTTCTTTTCTTTCTCTATAGAGTTCAGAGAGGCCAGCATCTCCAATGTGATCTGTGCCAGCTCCTTTACTTCGATCTCCGGCACATACTCCTTCCCGATGGGGCAGCCGTTAGAGCAGTAGTGATTGCAGAGGATCGGTTTCTTATAGACTTCCGCCATGGCGAGGATCTCCTCCGGATGGGGAGCGGACTTCTCGCTCTCGATCTTTTCGATGCGGTCAGCAGAGATGAACTTCAGGGCTTCCGCCGCCTTCTCTCTGGTCAGCTCGGCCTCTTCCCGGCTGAGCTGGTAGATGTTCTTGTTTTCCTTTGTTGAGCGCTTTCCCACGAAATTTTCCTCCCGGTGCAAAAAACGGTTGAATTTAAGACCAAGTCCATTATATCCTATTGCTATACAAAATCAATGGAGTAGGAGTTAGTGTTCAGCTCCCCGAGCCACGTACTCGCTGCGTGGCTGCGGACCAATAACGCTTAGAGGTCGACAACAGAACAAAACGAAGGAGCACACACGATGCGTAAAAATTCGAAGATCGATACAAAGATATGGACGATGCATGACCGGCTGTATTATTTCAAAGAAAATAATTACAAGGGTTTTCTTCTTTTACTTTTTGTGTTGGTCAACCTGCTGGTCTTTATTATCATGGCGGTCGCGGTACACCTTCTGCCCGATAACAACGGGCTTACTCTCAAGGAGATCCTGTGGAAGAGCCTTTCGTACATGCTGGATCCGGGAAATCTTCAGGAGCAGCCTACGGCTGTGGGCACGATCGTACTTAGCCTCCTTACCATCATGGGCATGATCTTTTTTTCCGGCGGAATGGTCGCGTTTTTAAGCAATATACTTACGGATTACCTGGAAAATCTCCGAAACGGGGATACGACGATCCATTATAAACACTTCACTCTTTTTCTGGGCTGGAACGAACAGGCTCTGGGGCTGCTTAAGACATTCATGCAAAAGGACCGGCAGTCCCCCGTGACGGATTTTGTCGTTATCCTTTCCAAAAGGAATGGATGGGAGCTTCGGGAAAACATCATGAAGCAGCTCCGGGAATATCAGAAATACCATGAAGGAACACATGAACTGCGGCTCCTTGCGCGAAGCGGGGATCCCGCGGAATACAGCAGTTTGCTGATCGTTGATTACCGGAACGCGGATAAGGTGTTCATCTTTCTGGAGGAAGACGATGAGGACCCTGATTTCGGAGTGGAACGCACCTTCTTTTCCCTGACACGGGCGTATACGATCGAGAGAGACAGGAAGGACGGTTTCTGGAAAAAACCGCTCGATGGCACCGTCAGCGTTGTGGTGGAAACCATGTTTGAAGATACCGCCGAACTGATCAATCGTTTTCAAATAAAGAATAGTTTCAGGAACATTCAAACGAAGGCCTTCAGCATCGCCTGCGTACTCGGTCAGAAATACGCCGGGATGATACCGCCCAGGGGGAACGTGTTGATCTGTAACGTGAACGAGCTGGTTTTTTATGTGCTCGACGCGATCAGAAAGAGGAATGAAGAGGGATCGGCCCCCAAACAGAGAGTACTTCTTATGGCAAGAACACAGCAGGAGGAAAAGGTAAATGGCCTGTATGAAGACCCGGCGCTTAAGGACTTATGGCTGGAGCCTCCTGTGATCTTTAAAGACAGAAAAGAGCTTTGTGACAGATTGATCGCAGGGATACAGGGCGATTTTCAAACGCTCTTTATTCTGACGGATGACTACGCAAGCTACAGTGGAGAACGCCATAATATTGAGCTGTGGGCGGATCTTGCGGAAGGGCTTCCTCCGGAAAGCGAAGTGACGAAAAAAGCGAAAGACGGGATCATCTTTGAAATGCTGGATGAAACGGATGCCCAGATCATAGAGGGCTTCGAACTCGGGCATTGTGTCATAACAGGAAACCTGCTCACGGAGCACATTGCAGAGATCTGCAGAGATATGTGACTTAAATATTTAAAGGAGACAGAGAAAACGATATTATACCGGTTTGATCCGAAGACAGAAACCCTGACATCAGTGAAAGGGGGGCTGCCGGAAGCGATGAGCGGAGATAAAATGACCGCCTCGGGAGAGAAACTCTATGTTTACTTCATTGATACGGACGAAGAAGAAAATGACTTTCCGAATCTGTACAGGCTGTCCTTGAACGAGTCAATGACCGAGGTCTCCTGTGAAAATATCTCAGATGTGCTGGAAACAGCCGTGGGCGGTGATTTCAAATTCTGGTCTTATGACAACCGGGCTGTAGATAACAATTTCGCCTTTGCAGGTTTTGACGGCGGGATTGTTGTTGTGGGCTCCAGTAGAAAGTAAAATAAACAAGGAGGGCGAA
>JAEESA010000378.1 GCA_016286115.1 Lachnospiraceae bacterium | reverse complement strand
GGTTCGTATGATTTTCATTTTCTGTTCCGCGAAACATCGGAACTGATACGTTCCGCCGATATCGCCATTGTGAATCAGGAAGTCATTATCGGCGGAAAAGACCTCGGCATATCCGGCTATCCCTCTTTCAATGCCCCGGAAGAGATCGGGGATGCTCTTGTCGACGCCGGCTTTGATGTCGTCTGCCATGCAACAAACCATGCTCTCGACAAAGGGAAACAGGGTGTTTTGAACACACTCTCCATGTGGGAGTCAAAATATCCGGATATGGAGATCACAGGGATCCATGCATCTTCAGACGAAGAATACCGCTTTCCCGTGATCGAAAGCCGGGGCATACGGATCGCGATCCTGAACTATACATATGGCACGAACGGCATTGCTTTGCCTCCGGATATGCCTTACGCCGTGGATCTTCTCCATAAAGATGAGGTTATAAAAGATTTGGATAAAGCGGAAGAAATCGCGGATCTGACGATTCTTTGTCCGCACTGGGGAACGGAATACAGCCACGAGATCTCGGATGAACAGCTCGCCTGGATCGGGACCTTTCGCGATCACGGCGCGGATGTCGTGATCGGAGCTCATCCACATGTAACCGGACCTGTCGGGATCCAAGATGATGAAGGGTTTTCCGCCTTGCAAAACATGGAAGAAATAACGCTCTCAAATAATCACGGGGATGGATCGCTTCTTGTCTTCTCCTCCATCGGAAACTTCTGCAACTGGACCTCCGGCACGGGAAACGGGGTCGCGGACCGGATGCTGGGAGGGCTCGCAGAGGTCACCATACAAAAAACGGACTCCGGCGAAGCCGCTGTCTGCGGTTTTGATATCCATCCCGTGATCTGCCATGTTTCTCATCAACGTGAGGATTGTACCGTCTATCCCATAGAGCGTTACTCGGCAGCATTAGCAGAAAAAAACGAGATCCGAAATCAGGATCCCGCTTTTTCCTATGAATACTGCAAAAATCTTTGCAATGAAATCTGGGGTGATCTTTGGAAGCGTCACTCCTGAATATTTTACCTTACCTCATCAATAGCCGTTTTCATTCAATGATCCCTGCCGGATACAGATCTCCGCCTGCCAGGGCAGGGGCTTTCTTTTCCGCATTTTCTTTTGTTACCTCTTTGCGGTCGCCCGGTTCCAGCCTGATCGTTCCACATTCGGTCACGGCAAAAATAAACAACATCCCCTACATTCTCGATATACAGGGGACAACCATCTGTTTCCTGCATATAGAACTCGATATTTTGAAAATGCGGAAAATATCGAAGAGCAATAGGATAGCCTTCCGTATCGATCAAAAAGCTATCCTGAAATGTTCCAATGTGCGGTATCCCTCTATACTTCAGCTTTTTGCCATCTGCCGAATCTTTCGGAACATAGTAAAGCGAGTGAAAATAGAATTCACAGAAGTTCGACAACACCAGGAGTACTTTCCCGGGCTCAATCGACGGACAGGAAATCTTACCCTCATACTTTTCCTTTATTTTTTCAAAATCAGGTATGACCTCCGGATACTCATCCTGCTTCTTAAACCGGCAATAAGGCAGCGGGCAATGATAAACACTGTTTCTTGTTGTCATGATCAGTTCCTCTGCTTCCTCATCGATACTGATCGCCTGCACTGCAGAAGTATGCATATTCACGCTGTCTGCGATACGTTTATGCCCTGTCACGATCCCATGCCCGATGCGATACATTTCTCCATTGATCTCATGTTCTCCGATATACCAATCATGCAGCTGTAATTTACGATCCGAAACTGCAGTTTAATCCGAAAAGAGTCCCGCCTTTCTTGTGAGAAAGAAAAACTCCGTCAGATCACTCTGACGGAGCACTCACATCCCTATTTCCTTACTACTACTTTCGCCTTCGGAACACCGGCTTTCTTTAATTGTTTCTTCATCAGCTTCTGATCCGCCTTTGAACCGACTGTGATGGTCAGGCCCTTTCCTTTCTTGCCGCCGTTGCCCTCCAGCGCTCTATTGCTGAACTCCACCCCTTTTACTTTACCCAGATCCAGGGTTTTCATCTTGTTATTCTCACACCGCAGATAAGTCAACGCCACATTCTTGCTTACGTCCAGCGTATTCAGATCATTATCTTTACAAAGCAGCCACGTCAGTGCCGTATTTTGTCCCAGATCCAGCCCGGTCAGATTATTCCCACCGCAAGACAATACCTTCAGCGCTGTATTCTGATTCAGATCCAGCCCGGCCAGGTTATTGTCATCACATTCCAAATGAGTCAGAGCCGCATCCTTACTCACATCCAACGTGGTGAGGTTGTTATTGTAACAATACAACTCCGTCATCGCCGTATTCTTGCTTACATCCAACGCAGTAAGGTTATTATGACTGCAATCCAGACTGCGCATTGCCGTGAAGTATTCTATTCCCTTTAGATCATTGATCGCCTTATCCCCGCAGAAAAAATCTGTTGCATTTTCTATTTCTTCATCAGAAAAAATACCATCCCCATTGTAGTCAAACTCAGCCACAT
>JAEESA010000076.1 GCA_016286115.1 Lachnospiraceae bacterium | reverse complement strand
CCGTCCCCCTGTCTGAACCGTCCCCCTGTCTTGCCCTTGTCTGTCCCCCTGCCTTGCCTTAAATTAGTACACCTGTATCAACGACGACGCCTTTTCGGGATTGCTGTCCCAGTCACCGTCGAAGTGCGCGGTGCCCTTGATGCGGACGCCGTAACCGATGTCCTTCACCTTCGGCGCGTTCTTGTTCTTTCCGAACACGCCGCCGCAGATGGTGTTATAGGCCCAGCCGCCGTGCTCGCTCTTTTCCGGGTTCTTAAACCAATACGGGATGATGTTCGCGAACGTGGCATTCACCTTGTCTCCGGCGACACGGACCGCGCCCTCGCACCTCATCGTCACGGCCTTTTTCTTCAGCTCCGGATTGTGTACGCCGCCCATGAGCTGGCCGTCAACATAGGCCCAGACATAACCCTTCTTGTTGTAGCACAGCTTAACGACAAAAGTCTTGTCTCTCGCCGCTGCACTGACCCAGCTGTAGCTCTGGCTATTGCTGGTCACGTTCTCAAACATGAACGCCGGAACGCCTCTGTATTCCGCCTGCCCGCAAGCTGTGTCATACTGGATCCCGAAGCTGACGGCAGCCGTTTCGGTTCCAATGACCAGCTTCGCGTGCGCGCCCGACCCCGGCGTGGTCTTTAAGGTCATCTCCACCTGGATCGCGTTGTGGACCTTCAATGAGTTATAATCCACCGCCAGTGCTTTCGTCGGGGAAATGAAGACCGCTGCCGAGATCACGATCGCAAACGCCAGCAACAGGCTCAAACAGTTCTTAAACTTACGCATTCGTTTTCCTCCTTAGAAGTCCACCTCAGTGTCATAGTAGCAGCATTTCAGAAGTTTTTCCATTTCCTCCTGGCTGGGCTGGCGCGGATTGGAGCCCGTGCAGGCGTCACCGATCGCGCGTTCCGCGATGCCCGGCAGTCTCTCAAGGAACACTTCCTCGGGAACAAAGCCCTGCTCTGTCGGATAGCTGTCTTTTCCGTACTTGCCGATGCAGTGCGGGATGTTCAGATCGTCATTCATCTTGCGGAGATACCCGATCAGAAGCTTTACCTTCTCGTCATCACTGCTGCCGCCGAGATGCATGTAATCCGCGATCACGCCGTAGCGCTTCTTTGCGGTCTCGTCCTTTGCGTTGAACGCGATGACCTTCGGAAGGTACATGGCGTTCGCAGCGCCGTGGATGATGTGTGCGCCGTAGTCCGCAAACGCTGCTCCGGTCTTATGTGCCATGGAGTGTACGATCCCGAGCAGCGCGTTGGAAAACGCCATTCCGGCGAGGCACTGCGCGTTGTGCATACGGTCGCGGGCCGCCATATCCTCATTATAGGACGCCACAAGATCCTTCTGGATCATCTCGATCGCATGGATCGCGAGCGGATCGGTAAAGTCACAGTTCGCTGTGGACACATAAGCCTCGACCGCATGGGTCATCGCGTCCATACCGGTGTGCGCGACCAGTTTTTTAGGCATGGTCTCCGCCAGCTCCGGATCCACGATCGCGACATCCGGCGTGATCTCGAAATCCGCGATCGGGTACTTTGTTCCTTTTTCATAATTCGTGATAATGGAAAATGCGGTCACCTCGGTAGCGGTGCCGGAAGTGGAAGACACGGCGCAGAAATGCGCTTTCTTCCGAAGCTCCGGGATACCGAAGACCTTGCACATATCCTCAAACGTGCAGTCCGGATACTCATACTTGATCCACATGGCCTTTGCTGCGTCGATCGGAGACCCTCCGCCGATGGCAACGATCCAATCCGGCTCAAACTTCAGCATCGCGTCCGCACCCTTCATCACTGTTTCTACCGACGGGTCCGGTTCGATTCCCTCAAAAATCTCGACTGCCATACCGGCCGCTTCGAGATATCCCTTCGCTCTGTCCAGGAAGCCGAATCTCTTCATCGATCCGCCACCCACGCAGATCATAGCCCTCGTCCCTTTCAGATTCTTCAGTTCTTCCAGAGACCCCTTGCCATGATAAATGTCTCTCGGTAATGTAAACCTAGCCATTTTGTTTCTCCTCCTTTTAGGTTCATAGTAATAAAATCATATCATTTGCCGGATGCGAAATCAACCGCGTTATTTTCCGATACACAACCGGCTTCACACGCCTGCGTTTTCCATCCGAACCAGCGCATCTGTGATCAGCAGCGCATGGTCGTTGGCGATCCCCCTGTTCTCCAGGAGCTGATAGGACGGCTCCGAAAGAAGAGTTCCGGCTGAACGATATTCGATCAGCACCCTTGCGCCCAGGCGGATCCCCCGCTCCTCATTCAAAAGGTTCAGCTTCAGCTCCCCCTCCATCTTCCCTGAAGGGTCGATAAGCTCCACATCAAACCACAGCGCATCCGCGGCATCGTCTCCCGCCTTTACGGGGATTTCCTCCCCAAGCAGCGCAAGATACGCCGTCGTGATGACTCTCCACCTCGGATCCCGTTTCGGGTCTCCCCAGGTTCTGAGCTGGATCATCGGAACACCCGTCACGCCCGTCTCTTCCATCAGCTCCCTTTTTGCAGCGTCATAAAGGTCCTCATCGATATCCACAAAGCCTCCCGGCGCGGCCCACGCGCCGATGCTCGGGTGATTCCTCCGTTTGACCATCAGCAGCTTCTTCGGCCTGCCCTCGCGAAAGATCAGCATATCCACCGTGTTGCACGGGCAGTCATAGTTCTTCGCGTTGTACTTCTCGAGGAAGACCTCCAGGCTCTCCCCCGCCTCATTCACTGACCCGTCCCCGCGGAACGGCTCGATCTCGTTTTTTTCAAGATACATATTTGTTCTCCTTACGCCCTGTTAAGCTTCCCCAATATTTCCTTTCCATGTTCCGGTTCAGCCAAACCGCTCTTTCTCCGGAAACTCTCATACGCAAGCTCCATATCCGCGCCGGGATACAGACCGAATTCGTCAAGTGCATCTCTGGTCTGGCTGACCATATAAGGAGCCGGATCCATTGGATCCGCATCATCAAACTGATGCTGTGTCCAGGCAAGCATCTTGAAAACATCCACCTTTTCGTGGATATTCTCCTTCGTCAGCTGATCTACATGGGTCAGGTTGCTAAGGAGCTTTCCTATAGCGTTGTTGAAATGCAGCAGGAACATCTTTTTGGTCTCCACCTCCCTCAGTTCCTCATCATTCAATAACGCGCCGGAATCCGGATCATCGATGAGTTCTTTATACTTGTCGAACAAAGCGTTAAACTCAAAGCAGAATTTCAGGACTACACGGGTCCGCACCTTTTCGTCACTGGTAAAATCCATATAATCGTCAAAATTCAGTTCATTGATATCAAAGGACATGATGAGTGAAAACGCGTCCTCCAGCTCCTTTGCCAATGCCTTTTTCTCTTCTGCCGTGGCTTTATCCACAGATACGCTGAGTGCCTTTACTCTCTCCTTCGTCTTTTCCTCGGTGTCGTTATAAAGGTAAGCCATGGGGCCGACATATCCGATGATCACACGCCGATCCGGTAATTCTTTACTCACAAAATCCTTCCTGGATGTAACGTACCCGTCGACTGTAGCTATATTCTTCTGTGCCGCAAGAGTTTCCTTCCTAAGTTCCTCCGGATCAGGTTCGAAAGACCTGCCCTCCGCAAGGCGGGTCCAATGGTATTGCTTCTTTTCCTCCTCAAAGAGCGCTGTTACATCCACATCCTTTGTCAGAAGCGGCTGTAATTTCCCTTCGCTTTCTTCCTGCTCCGAGAGCGGTCTGGTCCTGTCTTGCAAGTTTATATTGACCGCTTTCTGGCTGAATTTGGTAAACCAATAGGTATCCATCTCTGCATCCCAGCCGTTTTCCTGATCGTAATAGATCTTCATGCCCCTTTCGGTTATAATGTTCATCTGCTCTGCATCAAGGGAGCAGAGCTCCTCCAGGGAAAAGTACGGCAGGTATCCTTTGTTTGCAATGTTCGCAATGGCGTCGTACTTGCCCTGGATTTCATTCGTGAAGGCCTGCAAGGTATGCATGTCCGCCGCAAGATCCGCAAGGGAAGCATAACCGAACTCCTTCTTAAAGTCCTCCGGGAGCTTTGGACGGCTTTTTTCGGAAAGCCCCGGATTCTGTTTTCTCTCCTCACTGAAAAGCTCCTCCAGAGCCTTTGCAACTTCGGAGGCAATCGTCGTACAATTTGCTCCAATGGCGAGCATGCGCCTTTTCCGGTCGTAATTATCATAAAAGCTCTTTATGTCACGGGTATCCCATTCCTCAATCCGGAAAGACTTCAGTTCTTTGATCCATTCCATGTAATAGGACAGTCTGTCCTTCGCATCGCCGTAATAGAGATCCGTAAGCCGCTTCACCTCAGCAAGACTCTTCCCGCTCAAAAATGCCTGACTGTGACGGTCTACCACCTTTTCAGAAGCCTTGTTTTCCTTTTCGTACGCATTATAAGCCTCTACCCGGTTCATATAGGTATGCTCCTGGGCCTCGACCGCACAGTATTCCATATAATCCAGGGCCGCTGCGTTGCTCTCATAGGCGCTTTTCTTTTGCTCCAGGAGGTTGCCGGAGATTCCTTCCGCATTTTCCGCTTTCGTAAATTCATAAACGCTTTCAATCTTATTTCCCCGGTCTTTATACTCTTTGCGGATCTGTTTTTCGCATCTGGCAAGCAAACCCTCCACATCCCCGAGGGATGCGTATATTCTGTCAAACCCGTCGTCGTTATTATATCCTCTTTCCTGCTCCCATATCTTCGGATCCGTCAGCGCCTCCGGGTTGCTGATCGCGCAGTTGTTCATCTTCGTCATAAATGTCCGCAGCTCAAACGCCGCCTTAAACTTTGCGCGCAGGGGGATCAGCTTCTTATCCTCCAGCTTAAAGCCGCGGTTGATCCCGCGGAACAGCATATAGTGGATGGAATGGATCCGCGAAAAGACCGCCATGTTTTTATGGTAGTCCTTCAGCATATCCACCGCATTCATAAAGCTGATGGTGCGAAGATCCAGCTTTTCAAACTCCTCCAGAGCAGCTTTCAATTCTGTCTCATCGAAGGCTGCGTCTCTCTTATCCAGCCTGGACTCCTCCGTAACCGCCGAACTGATGCTCTCATTTTTCAGCGCCTGTTCCCGCAGTTCCTCCGCCATGCTGCCCAGGCCGCCCTTTTCCTCAATACGCTTTTGTGTGAACGCATGCCTTGCCTGCAAAAGTTCAATGTCCAAAGAAACATGATCGTTCATGTTGTATTTGGATTCCGGTTTGTGTTCCTTCATATAGCGGGTAAATTTTTCCGCCTCTTCGGATCTTTTCGCAAGCTCCGTTTCCAGCGTTTTGAAATAGTCCTCAAAAACCAGATTCTGGTTTTGCTCTTCCCACCGGTTGATTTCCTCCTGCCCCCCGGTCTTGATCCGATACGCTTCGATCAGACTGTGTTTAACATCCTTCAGCGCCGCGTCGTTATCGTAGCCGTTGTCCAGGATGGTTTCATCGTCTTCCTCCATATCATTCTCAAGGGATTCCATGTCCGCCCTGATCATCCTTTCCTCCGCCTGGTAGGTTTTGCTCTTCATTTTTGCGGACTTGGAGGTGTTCGTGTCAAAGATCCTCTCCTCCCTGTTCTCGATCCTTCTGGTAACCCTTTCCTCTCCGTCTTCCCCCCGTATGCGTTCCGTTACTTCCACCTCCGCCTCCACCGTTCTGCCGAAGGTACGATCCAGAAGGTCCATGGAATCCTTGAAATAGTGTCCGGCGCTCCATCGAAATCCCCTTTTCGCCCAAAGCGGCTGGAGGGTGATGAGCTTCGCGAGGTTTCCCACGGTAAGGCCGAAAAACGTCATGAAACTGGCGGCAACGAGTTTTCCCACATTCCTTTTTTTGTACTCCGCCTTTTTCATGTTGGCATAGGTAATACTGGCATCGTTATGAATGTAATCCTCCCCGGAAAACAGTCTTTCCCGCTCCGCTTTTGCTTCCCGGCGGATCCTGAGCACCTCCTCCAGACGCTGTTTGCCCTTCCCCCGCTTAAAGATACGAAACCGTCCGAAGCTGTACTTGTCACAGGCTTTGATCAGATCATCCAGAGCACCCTTTACATCGCCGTTTTCCTTCTCCTTCTCAAAATAATATGCTCTCAGCGCTTTCCGAACTCTTTTCATTCGCTCGCTGTCTTTATTTTTTACTAATGCGCTTTTTTCTCTGAAGGCAATACCCGTCGTTTTATCCTTGAGAAAGTTCGGGAGTTCATCGATTCTGTCTTTCTCCGCGGTAGATTCCTGAATATCTTTCGAAATCCGCTCCTGCTTCTCTTCGATAAGAGGCTCCTCGTTAGATTTTTGCGTTGTGAGGTCCGGGGCTTCCTTAAATGTATTTGACCATTCCAGGTCTTCTGTTTTTTCCGTCTTCTCGAAACTCTCCTGCTTTTGGACGTTTGAATTGATCAGTTGTTCTTCCTTGTCTATCGATAATCTCTCATCCATAGTGTTTTCCTCCCATTCTGTAGTCTTTGCTATACCGTTTCTGCAGTCAGCAGCGCTTCAATATCTTCCTTTTTCAGATCGCTCCCGGGGGCCGGGGCGGTTAAAACGCCTTCCACCAGCTCATACCCCAGCTGCTTCGGGCATACCTCATTCAGAAACTCTGTCAGTTCTTCCGATTCCGCCGGAATGGAAATGAGTGTATCTCCCGGCAGGGCACAGGCCTTATTCAGGAAGAAACTGATCAGCTTAATGTCACTCTCAGCATCGTCGTCGGCTGATCCGAGATATTCTACCCGAACCGTTCCGCTGGACAGGATGTGTGCCAGGAGGAGTGCCGAAGGCCTGTTTCCCGTTTCGATCATACAGGACAACCCCTGATCGATATACCCTTCTGGGAGATCTTTTGCCAAAAGATAGCCGTGATAGCCCAGGCGCTTTAATACCGTTTTCGGATCCTTTTTGCCCAAAGGCTTTACGCCTTTCTGCCGTTCGTCAAGTTTCTCAAAACCGGACAATTCGCCAAGCTGCAGCATCATGTCCGAATTTATTCCGCGGTCAAGCATAAACCTCCAGGATCCGAAGATCCACGCCAGAGCGCGGACATCCTCCGCGTAAGAAGGGATATCCACAGTCACATCATCGATCCCGGCCTCGGACGTTCTTGCGAGCAGCTCTCCGATGAGATAATTCGCCACTTCTCTTTTTCGGAATCTTTTGTTGACAAACAGCCAGTCGACCACGAGCACACCGTTTTCAAAAACAGGAGTCTCCATAACGTGATACGCGATGGCAGCCACTCCATAGGATGTTTTCATATTTGTCCTGATCGCGCCGAAGGCATCGATCCTTCCGGCAAGAATATCTTCCCCGATCTCCGCCGAAAGAACACTGCGGAAAAGATCGATATTGTTCTTTGTGATCCTTGTGATCAGGGGTCCGACCAGAGCCTCAAATTCCTTTCTTGCCAAAGCCGCCTCTTTGAGCAGCTTTTTTCCGTATGAGGAAAACGGATGGAAACGCCTGGCCATGCTGTGCAGGATCGATATCTTAAGGGCATAGATCTTTTCTACCGGTTCCCTGTCTTCTTTGTTCTTTTCATAGGCGACCACATAATCTTCGAGATGCGCGTTGACAGCCTTCAGCATCCCCAGCGCCTCCCTGTGCGCGTCCAGAAATTCTTCCATCCCCGCAGCGTCAAAGAGTTCCTCCGCCACCTCTTTCTCCCTGTCGGGATCGCCCTCCAGGATCTCATCCACAGAACGCGATCCCGTTTTTTCATCCTCAGCCTGCTTTGACATTTTGGCCCCCTTTCATTTCCCCTATTTTACCATGCCGGGCGATAAAAAAACAAGGCAGAGAGTGCTCCTCTGCCTTGTGATAAAAACTGTTTTTTTGCAGAAACTTAGTTGAACTGTGAGTTGTAGATCTCGCTGTAGAGACCGCCGGTCGCCATCAGCGAATCGTGGTTTCCGGTCTCTACGATGTTGCCGTCCTTCATGACAAAGATCAGGTCGGCATTCTTGATCGTAGAAAGTCTGTGCGCGATCACGAAGCTCGTTCTGCCGCTTGTCAAAGAGTCCATCGCCTTCTGGATCAAAATCTCCGTTCTGGTATCGACGTTACTCGTCGCTTCGTCGAGGATCAGCATCGGCGCGTTTTCGGTCATCGTTCTGGCAATGGTGACCAGCTGTTTCTGACCGGCGGAGAGAGCGCTCTCCTTCTGGATCTCGGTGTCAAGTCCCTGCGGCAGGGTGGATACATAGTGAGCCAGGTTGGTCTCTTCCAGGATCTCCTGCAGCCTCTTTTCGTCTACATTCTGTAAGTTGTAGACGATATTCTCCCGAAGCGTTCCGTTGATGACCCAGGTCTCCTGCAGGATCATACCGAAGACCTCACGAAGCTCCTTACGCGACATATCCTTGATGGACACGCCGTCGACCAGAATGTCGCCGCTGGTGACCTCGTAGAAACGCATCAGCAGGTTCACCAGAGTGGTCTTGCCGGCACCCGTAGGTCCGATGATGGCGACCTTGCTGCCGGGCTTGATCTTTCCGGAGAAGTTTGTGATCGTCAGCTTCTTCGGGTCATAGCCAAAGCATACATCCTTGAATTCGACTTCGCCGCGGATGTTGTTGTGGTCGAGAAGCTGCTTCTTTTCGCCCTCTTCGGGAAGCTCTTCCTTCTCAAGGAAGGTGAACACTCTGTTGCAGGCAGCGGTACCGAGCTGGATCGTGGAGCTGGCCTGGCCGATCTGTGCCAAAGGCTCCTGGAACAGAGATACATACACGATAAAGCCGGTGATCACACCGATATCGGAGATCGTTCCGTTGGCAAAGAGCAGACCCGCAACGATCAGCACTGCAGCATAGGTCAGGTAAGACACAAATTTCATGGCAGGCTCGATCAGAGTACCAATAGCCTGTGATTTGTACAGGATCGTGCCAAACAGGTCGTTTTTCTTCTTGAAATCCGCAATCTTCTTGTCTTCCGCGTTGAACGCCTTGATCACGAGCTGGCCGGAGTAGTTTTCTTCGACCGTGGCGTTGACTTCGCCGAGGATCTCCTGGTTCTTATTGAACAACGGCACCGCGAATTTGAAGGTCAGGCCGATGATGATCAGCATGATGGGCAGTGAACAGACAACGACCAGCGCCATCTGCCAGCAGGCGATAAACATTGCGATAAATACGCCGACCAGCATAACACCGGACTGCACCAGCATACCCACGGAGTTCTGAAGCGAGGTGCTCAGCGTATCCACATCGTTCGTAATAACGGAGAGGATATCACCGGTCTGGGTCGTGTCGAAATAGTCCAAAGGCATGTTGTTGATCTTGCAGGAGATCTGCCGTCTGATGTCCTTGGAGAATTTCTGGATAATGGTATTCAGGATAAACGCGGAAATAAAACCCGAAAGGAACGCGATGGCGATATATGCCACCAAAAGCAACGCATAATGGGCCACGTTATCCATATTGACAGCGAACGTACCGTTCACGGCTTCTTTCCCCACCGGGGAGATCTCGTTCGTCAGGCTGCGGATCGTGCCGGGGGTCAGGATCGTGAAGATCACGGATGCGACCAGCAGAATGATCGAAATGAAAAACGGCGCGTAGTATTTTCTGAAAGCCTTGAAAAGGCTTCCCAGTTTATTCTTTTCTTTTGCAGGAGCATTTTCTTTTGTATTCATAATCCTAACTCCTCCTTACTAAGCTGTGATAAGGCAATTTCCTGGTAAACAGGGCAGTTTCTGACAAGATCATAGTGCTTGCCGATGCCGACCATCTTGCCGTTATCCAGGACAACGATCTGATCCGCGTCCATAATAGTACCGACACGCTGTGCGATGATGACTCTTGTTGTCCCGGGGAGCTGCTCCGTAATACGGCCTCTGACCGTCTTATCGGTTTTATAGTCGAGGGCCGAGAAGGAGTCGTCAAAGATCAGGATCTCAGGCTTTGTGGCCACCGCTCTCGCGATACACAGACGCTGCTTCTGTCCGCCGGAGAAGTTCGAGCCTCCCTGTGCGACAGGGGAATCGTACTCGTTTCTCTTCTTCATGACGAAGCCGTCGGCATCCGCGATCTCTGCTGCCCACCGGACATCCGTCAGCGTCATATCGGGATCCTTGAACGCGATATTTTCCCGGATATTGCCGGCAAAGAGGAAACCTCTCTGGGGCGCATATCCGATGCGGTCTCTCAGATCACTCTGTGTAACGTTTTTGACATTGACGCCGTCGACCAAAACTTCGCCGCGGGTACAGTCCGCCATACGCGGGATCATATTGATAATGGTGGTCTTACCGCTTCCTGTTGCGCCGATGAACGCGATGGACTCACCCTTTTTGACCTTGAAGCTGATATCGGATACCGCCTCTTTATCAGCGCCCGGATACGCGAAGCCCACGTTCTTGAACTCGATCGTACCCTCTTCTTTGAAAGAAACAGGATTCGCCGGATCCAAAACGGAAACCTCATGCGTGATGACCTCAGTGATACGCTTTGCGCTGACGCTGGCTCTCGGCCAGATCACGATCAAGGTGACCATGAGGATGAAGGACATGATGATCTGGCTCGCAAGCATAACAAACGCGTTCGTCGTGCTGAACGCCTGCATGGCGGCTTCCATTTCCATCCCGTTCAATACATAGGCGCTTGCCCACAGGATCGAAAGGGACAGGCCCATCATGACCATCATAACAAACGGTGTAAAGAAGGACAGGACACGGCCGGCAAAGATCTGTACTTTGGTGAACGAAGTATTGACCTTGTCGAACTTGTTTTCCTGATAGGTTTCGGCGTTGAACGCCCTGACAACACGGACACCGGTCAGATTCTCTCTGGATGCAACGTTGAGCTGGTCCGTCAGCTTCTGTACGATCTTATACTTCGGCGTAACCATCGCAAGCAAAACAATAACGGCAACCACAAGGATCACCAGCCAGACGGAAGTAACGATCGTCAGCGAAGTATTTGCAAACTGCGCCAGGAGCACAATAGACCAGATCATCACGATCGGCGCCAAAAATGCTGTCTTTAAGAATGTGAGCCAGGCCAGATGAACGTTCTGCATGTCGTTCGTGGTTCTGGTGATCAGAGATTCTGTTGAGAACGAAGCGAAGTCCGAGATGGCGAACTTGTTGACTCTCTCATACATTTTCTGACGGATCATGGTAACGGAGCTGCTGGCTGCCGCACTGGCTACATAACGGATAATGATCTCGATCACGGCCATCAGGATCGCGCATATGACCATGTAAAGGCCATACCACCAGATCTCGGCTACACCTTTTTCCCTACTGGCCTGAACAGCGCTGGTAAGCAGACTGATGTAGTTGACGATTTGCATCATGAAAAACACTTCGCCGAATGTCAGCAAGAAGATCGCGATGACTGCCACCCAGTTTTTAGGCTTCATGTTTTTGAAGAGTAACTTGAACATGACATCCCTCCTTTAAGATTTGTCTGTATCTATATGAACGGTATGGAAGCCGATTGTTGCCCAAATATGCGCGTAAGGAATTATACCGCGCAGACATACAGAATGATACATGCATTTTACTGCTATCGTCAAGGGGGGTTTCCAGATTGTCAAACCTCATTTAAGGCAAAAAATTATCCGCGTCCCGAAGCGTTTTGCCCCGAGGCGCGGAAATCCCCAAGTTATGCGCACTCTGCTGCTTACAGCCTAAAGACCTGCTTAAATATCTCTGTGTATCCGCCCGCTTCGATCCGTCTATGCCTGCTTTTGGCGTCCTACATTAATCTCCACCGCGTGTTCGATGCAGCGGATCGTCATCTCTTCCCATTCCCCGCCGAATTCACCGTCCAAAGTCCAGGACACCGGTTCCTTCGCACGAAGTGTGATCTCCTTTGCCTTGCAGGTGTATATATATTTCGATTCCGGGACGAGGTTGGTCAGGGTCGCGACGATCTCCCCGAACAGGAACTGGTTCTTTGGCCTTCTGACCAGCGTCACTTCCAAAAGCCCGTCATCCATCTTCACATCCTTGCCCGTGATGTCTTTAATGCCTCCGATCGAGGAAGAATTCGTGATCATCCCATAAACAAACGTGTCCTCAAATTCCTCTCCGTTTACCGACACCGAAAGGCCGATCGAAGGATACACGCCAAAGGGGATCGTGCTGAACTCCTTTGAAGATTCCAGAAGGTAGGCGGCATGGCCGATCGCGTTCTTCACCTCCTGCTTTGTGCGGTAGGAAATATCGGAGAACAAGCCAAAAGCCGCCGCGTACACAAACGTCTTTCCGTTGAATTCCCCCATATCACAGGAAAACGGAGTCCCCGTGACCGCAACCTCCGCGGATTTCATGATCCCGCGGGGAAGGCCTAAGGAACTGGCAAAGTCATTCGTGCTGCCCGTCGGAATATAACCGATCGGAACCCGCGCGCCGCTTTTCATCATCCCCGTCACCGTTTCATTGAGCGTCCCGTCTCCGCCGCTGCAAACGATAAGGTCAAATTCCTTCGCCCGCTTTGCGACCACTTCCGTAGCGTCTTCCCTGCCGCGGGTGGAGCGCGCAGTCACCTCGTAATCATTCTTTCCGAGCAGATCCACAATTTCCCCGATTTTCTGACTTATCGAGCCCTTCCCGGATCGCAGATTAAAGATCAGCAATGCTTTTTTCATAGTGTTCCCCGTCATTCAGCAAAAAACAGGCAGCGTATCATTATCCAGCAAATAGTCACGTGTCAGATGCATTTCTATCCGAGGCAGATGCAGGGTATGATTTCAGATATTCCTCCGCTTTCTCCTCATCCATCGAAAACCTCTCCATCAGACCGGCCAGTATCTTGTCTTCCGGATAGTGATCCTCTCGACGCAAAGCAATATATTCTTCTATCCTGCCTTCCGCAAGCCCTTCCGCATGCCCTTCG
>JAEESA010000377.1 GCA_016286115.1 Lachnospiraceae bacterium | reverse complement strand
GAAGTGTCGGTGAACCCGATCAGTTTTGTCTATCGGGGGACGGCGGCTGATGCATCCGATATTTCGGCAACAGCGAAATGTGAGGATAAAAAGGTTGAGGGAAGCTGGTCTTTCAAGCCGGAGCAGAAGCTCACGGACGTTGCCGACAGCGGATCCAAGACGATCGTTTTCACGCCGAAGGATGGAGAGACGTATGCCTTTGTGGAGACGGCAGTGGATCTTAAGATCGAGCCGAAAGCGGTGACGGTCAAGGCGGACAGCGTGACGAAAACCGCGGGAGAAAAGGACCCGGATTTTACGGCGACGGTCAGCGGGCTGCTTGGTGAGGATAAGGTGGAATACAAGTTTACCCGCGATAAGGGAGAGACAGCCGGAAACTATGTGATCACGCCGGAGGGAGAGAAGCTGCAGGGGAACTATACCGTCAGTTACCGAACGGGTGTCCTGACCATAAATGCGGATGAATCTGCGGAACCGACCCCGGATCCCGAGCCGGAACCGGAGCCTGTCCCTGTGACCATCCCCGAGCCGGAACCGGTCCCTGAACCCGAGCCGGAGCCCGCCCCGGAGCCTGCTCCGGAACCGAATCCGGAGCCGAAACCCGGAAAACCCCAGGAAGTGATCCCGGAGATCGAGAAAACACCGATCGGAGATCCGATCGTGACGCAGGAAACGGCAGCAGACGGAACGACGACAAAGACCAGCCTGCAGGGCAATACGGACGGCTCAGAGACCAAAATAGTGACCGTTGTGGACCCGCAAGGGAATAAAGACGAGAAGATCGTTGTTACGGAAAAGAACGGTACCGTGAATGCGAAGCAGACGGAAACTCATTCAGACGGCTCCGCGGTCGTCACGGTCTCGCTTGTTTCCTATGACTGGAATACGATCGAGATCTCCAGAACGGAGACGGCAAAGGACAACACGGTGGTCTCCGACGCGCAGTATCGCGGAAAAGGGACCCTCGGCGTCATGTTAAAGAGTATGAAGACGTCAGAAAAGGACGTGTGCATACCGGACAGCGTAACGGGCGGCGATGGGATCGCTTTCCCGGTGAATGAGATCGCGAAAAAAACGTTTCGGGGGAATAAGCTGATCGAGAGCATCCACTTGGGGAAAAACATGCTGCGGATCAGAGACGGCGCGTTCAAAAACGCATCGAATCTGAAAACGATCACTCTTGCGGGGAGCGTGGTCTTCGGGAAGAATTCGATCCGGAATACCGATGACAAACTGACGATGACCGCTCCGGACAAAGCGAGCGTCCGGTTCTTAAAGAAACAGCTGAAGAGGGCAGGAAATCCGAAGGCGAAGGTGAAAGTGGGATCGACGGAGTAAGGTTATGGGAGTAAAGGGAAGATACAGGCTCTTGCAGGCCTTCTTCTGGATGAGCACGGTCATCATCTGGGGCTACGGGATCGCGTATCTGAAAGAATTTGGTTTTTCTGCGGGGAAGCTCGGGATCCTGTTTGCGGTTGCGTCACTGCTCGCTGCGATCCTTCAGCCGGCGGCAGGGAGACTGGCGGACCGCAGCCGGCGGTTTCACTGGAAGCTCCTTTTTACAGGGGTCATCGGGATCCTGTTGGTGCTTCTTTTAAGCCTTCTGCTCGTCAAAAACAATATCTACATCGCGTTGGTCTTCGGCGCGTATTCGATGATCATGAACATCGCGCTGGGCCTTATGAACGTGGCCTGTTTCTATTATGAGCACAAGGGAACAAAGATGAATTTCGGCGTGGCAAGGGGGATCGGCTCGTTTGCCTATGCGTGTCTTTCGCTTTTGCTGGGACAATTGATCGCGCCGCTCGGGATGCAGATCATCCTCTATTCGGGGATCGCCATGACGGCAGTTTTGTTCTTTCTGGTGCTTTCCCTGCCTTATGACGGGCCGCTGGAGCAGCAGGAGAAAAAGACGGCTTCCGGCGGGACAAAGAATATCCTGGCGTTCTTTAAGAAGTATCCGGCGTTCATACTGATGGTGGGCGCCTGTTCCCTGTTCCTTACGTTTCAGATCATGACGAGCTGTTATATGGTCATGATCGTTGAGTCCGTCGGAGGAGACAGCGGGAGCCTTGGGATCGTGCTTTTTCTGGCGGCCCTTTTGGAGATCCCGGTCATGTTCCTGACGGGGCGCCTGGTAAAACGGTTTCGCTCTTACTGGCTCATCACGCTGGCCGGAGCGGGCTATGCGCTGCGCGGGATCCTGTATTTCTTCGCGACGAATGTTACCGCCGTTTTCCTGATCCAGCTCCTGCAGCCGCTTTCCTACGCGCTGGTGGTCAGCGTGCAGGTCTATTTCTCGGATGAGTGTATGGAAGTGGAAGATCTTGCTACAGGGCAGACCTTTATGGGGACTTCACAGGCCGCCGGCAGCATGCTTGGCTATTTCTTCGGCGGCCTTGTGATCCAGAATGCGGGCATAAAACCCATGCTGCTCTTTACGTCGGTATTGGCTATGGCCGGTACGGGGCTCGCAGTCGTCTCTTCTTTGATGAGAAGGGCAAAGGAACACCGGACCCCG
>JAEESA010000376.1 GCA_016286115.1 Lachnospiraceae bacterium | reverse complement strand
CCCGGACACGGAAGCCATGGCTCATAAGGTATTGGGTCGTTACATCATCGCCCGCTCTCTCTTTTCCCCTGATCATGTCGATCAAAGCGTTTCTTTTACGTTTCGGAAGTTTATACTGCATTGCAAGTCTCCTATTCGATCGAGCAGGGGATTTATCCGCACTACTCGCCGCGCGGTCCGAGCCCGGCTTCAGCCGAGAAGTTTCTTTACAAGGGCCTGCGCATATAGAAAAACAAGGCAGGAAAAACCCTGCCTTGTTGCATGTGCATTACTCTTCTCCGGTATCCGAAGCCGCTGCCACCTCTTCTTCGATCTCAGCTTCCGCGGCTTTGGCCGATTCCATCGCTTCTTCGAAGGTGTTTTCCTCGACCACATCATCATCCGCTTCGCCGTCGATCTCAGGCTCTGCCGTCTGGCGGTCGTCTGTGTCCAGCTTGATGTTGCGGTAGCGCTTCATGCCGGTACCGGCCGGGATCAGTTTACCGATAATAACGTTTTCCTTCATACCGATCAGCGGATCGATCTTGCCTTTGATCGCGGCTTCCGTCAGCACCTTCGTCGTTTCCTGGAAGGACGCGGCGGAAAGGAAGGAATTCGTTGCCAGAGAAGCTTTGGTAATACCGAGAAGTTCCTGTTTTCCGGTCGCCGGCTCTAAGCCCTTTGCGACCAGCTCTTCGTTTCTGTCCTCGAATTCCAGCGAGTCCACAAGGGTTCCCGGCAGGAAGTCCGAATCACCGGCTGTCTCCACACGGGTCTTCTGCAGCATCTGCCGCACAATGACCTCGATGTGCTTGTCGTTGATCTCCACGCCCTGGAGACGGTACACTCTCTGTACCTCACGGAGCATGTAATCCTGCACAGCCTGCACATCCTTGATCTTTAAGATATCATGCGGGTTCACAGAACCTTCGGTCAGCTCATCGCCGGCGGAAAGCACCTGGCCCTCGGGGACCTTGATGTGGGAGCCGTAGGGGATCAGATATGTCTTGCTCTCTGTCGTTTCGTCGTTGGTCACGACAACTTCGCGTTTTTTCTTTGTATCCTTGATCGCAACCGTACCGGCGATCTCGGTGATGATCGCGAGACCCTTCGGCTTTCTGGCCTCAAAGATCTCCTCCACACGGGGAAGACCCTGGGTAATATCGTTACCTGCCACACCACCGGTATGGAAGGTTCTCATCGTAAGCTGCGTACCGGGTTCACCGATGGACTGGGCAGCAATGATACCGATGGCTTCACCGACCTGTACGGCATTTCCCGTAGCCATGTTGGCACCGTAGCACTTCGCACAAACGCCCATATGGGACCGGCAGGTCAGGATGGTGCGGATCTTCACTTTGGTGATGGGATTGCCCTTCTCATCCACACCCTTTGCCATAATGTCTGCCGCGCGCCGCGGAGTGATCATGTGATTTGCCTTCACGATCACATTTCCGTCTCTGTCCATGATCGTATTGCAGGAGAAACGTCCTGTGATCCGGTTTTCAAGGCTTTCAATATCCGCATCTCCGTCCATAAAGGCCGCCACATACATACCCGGGATCTCACGTTCCTTGCCTTCACAGCAGTCACGTTCCCGCACGATCATATGCTGGGAAACGTCAACAAGCCGGCGGGTCAGGTAACCGGAGTCGGCAGTACGCAGAGCCGTATCCGACAGACCTTTTCTGGCGCCGTGAGCCGACATGAAATACTCCAGAACGTCCAGACCTTCACGGAAATTGGACTTGATCGGCAGCTCGATCGTACGACCGGTCGTATCCGCCATCAGACCACGCATACCGGCAAGCTGTTTGATCTGCTTGTCGGAACCACGGGCTCCGGAGTCCGCCATCATGAAGATGTTGTTGTACTTGTCCAGCCCTGCCAGAAGGTCCTTCGTCAGCTGTTCGTCCGTCTTCTGCCAGGTCATGATGACCTGCTTGTAACGCTCATCGTTGGTGGTCAGTCCGCGGCGGTAGTTCCGGGAGATCCTTTCGACCGTGGCCTGGGCATCTTCGATCAGCTGCTTCTTCGTCGCCGGCACCGTCATGTCGGAAATGGAGACCGTCATTCCGGCGATGGTGGAGAACTTGTAGCCGATGGCCTTGATGTCATCCAGCACCTCGGCGGTACGGGAGAGGCCGTGGACGTTGATGACTTTCTCCAGGATCTGCTTGCACTGTTTCTTCTTGACCAGGAAATCGATCTCCGGCTTCAGTTCATTGCCCGGAATGGACCTGTCCACATAGCCCAGGTCCTGGGGGATGACTTCGTTGAAGAGGATCCGCCCTACCGTTGTCTCTACGATATCGCTGAGTTCCGTGCCGTCCTCCAGCTTCTTCGTATAGCGGACCTTCACCAGGGAATGCAGGGTGATGAGGTGCTCGTCATAGGCATGCACTGCCTCATTGGGGCTGCGGAACAGCTTGCCTTCGCCCTTCGCGCCTTCCCGGACCTGGGTCAGGTAGTAGATTCCCAGAACCATATCCTGGGAGGGAACCGTAACGGGGCCGCCGTCGGAGGGCTTCAGGAGGTTGTTCG
>JAEESA010000075.1 GCA_016286115.1 Lachnospiraceae bacterium | reverse complement strand
TCTGTCCAAAATTTCCGTGTTACACTGCTTACAATGTGCCAAAATTAACCCTCCATTTAATAAAACAGACCATTGGTTTCTGCGGATACCGTAAGCCCCGCCTCACTCAGAGTCCTGACAAAGCGCCGTTCTATGCTCGTGTCCCGATACAGCGTGCTGAACGTAAAGGTCAGCTTGTCACCGTAGGAACAGACCGTGCCTTTCAGGAGCTGCGCCATGGATACGGCAAGCATGGCGTGAAATCCCTTAACGTACGGCTTATACTCATCCTCGATCTGGATAGCCCCCACATTTGTGACCGTCGCGGTATTAGAGTGGGAGATAAAGCGGTACGCCCAGAGCATGCCCTGGTTTTTTATGACCAGAGGCACGACCTTGGCCACGAGATTGTGCGCCATACCGGCGTTGTAGGACAGGGTCACTTCCAGATTTTCTCTCGTTATCTTTTTCTTGATGTCGGCATGGACCAGCTGCAGCACCTCTTCATAGGTATAGTCCTCCTTTTCCGGAAGGAACTCGACCGATACCATCACGAAGAAGTTTTTCGAGGTCTCGGATTTGAAATAGGGCCGCAGGTTCACGGGAATATTGATGCGGATCGGATACTTGCTCTTTCTCTGCGTCCACTGTTCGCGATAGATGCTGTAGATCAGGTCCGCCACCAGAACATCATTGATGCTGGACTCAAACTTTTTCCCGAACTCCTTCAGCTCCTTGACCGAAAGGTAGACATGGCAGACCCCAAACCGGCCTTTGCCCAGTTTTTCGCCCCGCAGGCGGAAGGCCATCTTCACGCCATAGGCCGTTCCTTTTTTCTTGCTGCGGTAATTCTTTAAGAACCCGTCATCCCGGTTAAAAGAAGTAGCGCTGGAGAGCTTGTCCCCGCCGAGGGCCTCGATGAGTTCGGGATGTCCGAGCCGCAGATACTGGCAGGCCAGTTCCTTCGCAAACGTAAAGCCTCCCATGCCGTCCGTCAGCACGTGAGATACCTCCAGGTTGATCCGCTCCTCAAAATAGGTCACCCGGAACAGGTAACTGTTATTCTTATTATCCCTGATATAACGGCAAGGATAGGTGGATTCCTCCACCACTCTCGGCGCTGGCTTTCCGTTTTCCTCAAAATAGTACCAGAACAGCCCCTGCCTCAAGCGCAGGTTGAACGCGGGAAATCGTTTCAAAAGAACGTCCAGCGCCTTCTGCAGAAGCTCCTGATCGATCGTCTCGTTCAACGTGATCGAGATCCGGTAGACGTTGGTCAGCTCCTCTCCCGCAATGACCGGGAAGATATTGGCTGTATTATCCAGCTTGTCCCAGCCGATATTGCGCTGTCTTTCCCTTTCCCTTGCCTTTTCGGCACGCATTTTTTCTTTTTCGTTTTGTTTCCTTTCCTGTTTCACACGAACAATTCCTCAAATTCAGATTTTTTCATCGGTTTCCCAAAATAGTAACCTTGAATAAATTCTGTTCCGATCTCGCGCAGTTCCTTAAGCTGTTCCTCGGTTTCCACGCCTTCCACCGTGGTCGTAAGCCCGATCGTATGCGCAAGCTCCGCCACCAGCCGCACGAACGCCGCGGAATACTTATCCTCCTGAATGTCCCGGACAAAGGAGGTATCGATCTTGATCTGATCGATCGGCAGCTCCCGGATATGGTTCAAAGAAGAATTCCCGATACCGAAATCATCCAGCGCCACCTTGACGCCGAGACGGCGGATCTCGAACAAAACGCGTTTCATCCGGCCCAGGTCAGTGACCGACATCGCCTCCGTCACATCCAGCGTCACATTTGCCGGCAGAACCCCCGTTTCACGCAGCACGCGGGCAATGGTATCCACGATGTCGCTCTGCAGGATCTGGAACATCGAAAGGTTGATGCTGACTCGAAATTCCGGATGCCCATAATCGTTCCAATACCGAAGGCTCCGGCAGGCTTCCGCCATGACATGCGCCCCGATCCTGCCGATGAGGCCAAGGTACTCTGCCATCGGGATGAAATCGGAAGGCGAGACCATACCGAGTTCCTTTGAATCCCAGCGGAGAAGTGCCTCCGCGCCCTTGCATTTATCCATTCCGTCGCGGATATCCGTCACCGGCTGATAATAGACCACAAATTCCTCGCAGTCATTTTCCACAGCCTCGCGAAGGCAGCGTTCCATGTCGGTGCGCCGGATATCGGTCATCTCAACCGAATCGTTATAATGGGAGATCCTGTTTTTCCCGCTCCGCTTGGCGTCGCTCATCGCGACATCCGCCTTGACGAACATTTCCGCAGCGGTTTCCGCGTCCTCGGGGTACCTCACCACGGCAAGGCACATGTTGCAGTAATAATCCTCGCCTTTTAAGTACCAGGGCCGGACAAACATGGCGCGGATCTCTTCCACAATGTCGTTCAGAAGATAGATCTGCAGGTTCGTCAGGAGGATCGCGAATGTATCTCCCTCCAGCCGGTAACAGTTGTTTTCGATCCCGGGGAGTTTAAGTAAGTCCTGCGCCACCTGTTTTAAGAGAAGATCCCCATAACTATGGCCGATCCCCTCGTTGATCGCCTTGAAATCATCGATATTGACGAGGATCAGCGCCCCGCCGTCTTCAGACCCCGAAGACTCCTTGATATATCGGTCCAGGGTCCGTTCGCACCGCCTTCTGTTATGAAGCCCTGTCAGAGCATCCGTATCCAGCTCCTTTTCGAGCTCCAGGATCTTCTTTTTCCGCTCGGACACATCCACGAGCGTGTAAAGGTTCACCTTGCTCCCGTCCACCCAGGTGATCGGCGTGGTGCGAAAATCGATCCATTTCTTACCTGCCGCGGAATAAACCTCCGTAAACTTATTCTCCAGCGGGATCTTTTCCGGCATAAAAAGATCCCGGATATTCTTAAGCCTCCCGCTCTCGGGAAACAGGTCCTTGAATGCCCGGTTCAAAAATAATATCTTTTCTTCGTTCGGTTCCTCCACAAACAACGCGCAGCCGGCGTTCTCCAGTACGGCTTCAAGAGAGGCATAGGAACTCGCCAGCGAATTCCGCTGGATCCTGCGTTCCAGGATGCTCTGGATGATCTGCCTGACATCGTTCAAAAACTTAATGTCAGTCACGTCCCAGATCCTGGGCCTCTTCGCTTCCATAAAGGTCAGATACATGCCGGCCTTCCCGCCGACCTCCACCGGCAGGCTCACTGCCGCGTGGATATGATATTCCTGGAACAGCCGCTCAAAATCCCCCGGTTTCACCGAATCCGAGGAGATCATATAAGGCTTGCCGGTCAGAAACGGGATCCTGTCCACCGGCACGCGCCTTACCTTTTTCATGTAGGACACACTGTTCTCATAGGAGTATTCCGCGATCATGTCCACGGTCTCCCCGTCGCGCGAGATCCGCCAGAGCCCCGCGTGCGTCAGTTCCAGATAATTCACGGCCTGTTCCAAAATATCATTCACGATGCCGGAAAAGCTGTTTTCGCTTTCCTGCATCAGCACGATATTGGTCACCGCCTCATTTCTTTTCAGTTTCCGCCGGATCTCTTCCCGTTCGTCCTCGACCCGTTTCGTCGCTTCCTCGGCAAAGATCTCGTCCATCCGCGCCGTCAGAAGCTTTTTCGACATGGTTTCCAGGAGTTCGAGCGCACGGTCAAAGTCGGAGGTAGTCGTCCTCATCAGCTTTTCCGGGAAAGCCTCATCCTCTTCTTCGCCGCCGATCACTCCCATGACGACCCAAAGTGCCACGATCGCGCCCTTAACACGGACCGCCAGCCCGCAGCAGCGGATCACGGGGTCTCCGGTCTCCGCTTCCAGCACATTTTCATAAGGAGAAGCCACAAGCCTCTGCAGCAGCGTCATGTAGGTCTCCGCGCTGATACGGGAATTCAGCCACGCCAATTCTTCCTCTCCGCCGAAAACGTCCGTCACGACACCTCGGGTTCTGGAAAAACACCGCGCATAAACATGCTGGGCCTCACAGAATTTGTCCTGTAATTCCTGCATGGCCTTTCTATCCAGCAGCGCTTCATTATATTCATCAAAAGAACCGGATTCCCGGGCTTTTTCAGATGCCATCTTGCCTATTATACCTCGATTTTATTTTTCTTCAAAAGCTCTCTTGCGCTTTCCACGGAGTCTTTTCCGGTTCTGTTCTTGATCGGCGCAAATTCTTTTTCCCTGACCACCTCATATCCGAGGCAGGTGGAAAGCTCCCGGATCAGATCCAGCACCAAGAGCTCATATTTATATCCGTTCGGTTCCTCGGGCTTCACCGGATTCCCTGCTTCGTCAAGACAGGGGACCTTTTTCTTCACGCGGTGGAACGGAAGCTGTTTTTCCAGCGCCCCCTCCAACGCCTCCCGGCGAAAGAGGTAGTTCAAGATCACGCCGTAGTTATACAGCGGCTCTCCGTTTTCATCCTTCGCGCTCTTCATCTCTTCCGTCAACTCGTAATACTCTACAACGCCAGGTTTATTGTCCATCAGGCACAACACCCCGACGCCCTCATCCGGCGCGTTCTTGCGAATGACCTTCGCGCCCGTATTCACCTTTCCTTCGATCACGGCCCCGATAAACGCAGGATCCAGGATCCTTTGTAGCACATTATCCACGGCAAACACGTTCAGCCATTCCACAGGTGACGCCTTGAAATGCGCCCCCGCCTCGCTCTTTAAGAGGCTCGGGTACCACCCGCCGTTACCGTTCGGGGAAGTCGCTAATCTGTTTTTCCCCTCCAGAAGGATCTGGCCTTCAAAATCCGTTGCCGGCGCGGTCTCCTGTTCAAAGAAGAAAACATGCGCTCCCTCATAGCCGAAAAACTCGTGTTCCGTCAGAAAATCAACGGTCTCGCGGTGATTCTTCTCGCTCGTCATGATATAAAGATCCGGATACACGCCCGCTTCCTTCACGACATCCATCAGGTTTTCGATCAGCCTCTGGAAGATAAAGACCGGCTTTGTGATCCCGATATCAAAAACGCCCTTCGGGCCGTCCGTACCAAGCCTCGTGCCCATGCCGCCGGCCAAAAGAACCGCAGCCGCCTTGCCTTCGCGGATCGCCGCAAGCCCTTCTTCTTTCCAGCGTTCGCTCTTTTCTTCGATCTCGTCGACCTTCAAAACATCGATCGGCGCGATCTTGGGCATCGACTGCCCGCCCTCATCAAAACGCGCATTAAGACACGAAAGATCAGCCTTTTCGATCTGTACGGCAAAGGCTTCCTTCTCTTCCTCCGAGAGCTCCTCCCAGAAACGCAGGGCTTTCTTCTGTCCGAGATCCTCCAGTCTTTTCAGGGCATTTTCCGTGCTCGACATGCGCATTTCTCCTTATTATTAATCAGCTGTACTTTAATCTTAGCAGACTTGCCCTGCCGTTTCAATGTTTCCGCTTTACTTAAAGAAACAAAACCTTAACCTTTCAGCCCTCTCTGCCTGAGGATCTCATACGTCAGCACGCCGCAGGCGACGGAAACGTTGAGGGATCCCAGTTCTCCACGCATCGGGACGCGGGCAATGAGGTCGCAGTGTTCCTTCACGAGGCGGCTCACGCCCTTGCCCTCGTTCCCCATGACAAGCCCCATGGGGCCGGTCAGGTCAAGATCGTACATGCTTTCCCCATCCATGTCCGCGCAGACGAACCCGTTTCCCTGCTTCTTCAGCTCTTCCATAGTCTGCACGAGGTTCCCGACCTTGACAACAGGTACGTACAGCGCCGCGCCGGCCGAAGCCTTCACCGCTGAAGCGGTGAGGAGCGCCGATCTCACCTTCGGAATGATCACGCCGTGGGCGCCTGCCACATAGGCGGTCCGGATCATCGCGCCGAGGTTATGGGGGTCTTGTACTTCATCCAATAAATAAAGAAGAGGCGCCTCCCCCCGTTCCCGGGCCAGTCGAAATACCTCTTCCATATCCGCGTATTGGGCTGCGCCGGAAAGCGCGATCACCCCCTGGTGCGCCTTCTGACCCGCCATCTCATTCAGCCGTTCCCTCGAAAGGAAGCGGACCACTGTTCCCTTTTTCTCCGCCTCTCTTAAGATCGTGCGGATCGGCCCATCCTTCAGTCCCTGCTGGACGTAAAGCTTCTCCACGGTTTTCCCGGTCCGAAAAAGCGACAGAACCTCATTCCTGCCGAACACCAGGCTCTCCGTGCTCTCTTCCTGCTCGCGTCTGTTCTTTGTGCCGTTCTCTTCCTTCATTTACCAATTCCTTTAATCAGTTTTTAATTTAATGCACGATTTAATTAGTTCCATCATGCGTTCTGTCTGCCCGTCCATATAAAGAAAGCCGATCAGAGCCTCCAGCCCTGTCGCCTTTCGATAATCGCCGACCGATGCATGCTTCGCAACCGTTGCAGGGTGCGCATTCCTTCCGCGGCGCAGCACATCCTTCTCCTCTTCCGTCAGCTCCGGAAGGATCCTGTCATACGCCTCTGCCTGCGCCTTTGCGTTCACGATCTCGGAAGTCCTGCGGTGAAACGCGTTCGGACTCATATTCTTCTCCCCGGCCACTACGGAACGCGCCACGAGCGTATAGACGGCGTCCCCGAGGAAAGCCAGCCCCAGCGGGGACATCGTGCGAAGATCCGCCTCCTTCAATGAAAACAGTTCCCGGATCTCCGAAAAGCTTAAGCCCGTTTCCATCGCACGCCTTCTCTGGTGTCTTCGAGAACGATCCCGCGGGAAAGAAGCTGATCCCGGATCTCATCCGCCCGGGCGAAGTTCTTTTCCTTCCTTGCGCGGTTCCTTTCCTCGATCAAAGCCTCGATTTCCTCTTCAAGAAGTACTTCTTCCTCTTCAGTCACTATCCCAAGTACGTCCAGAAGTGTAGTTATATTTCTTAAGCTTTCTTTTAAGAAATCGAGTGACTTTCCATCGCAATTTACGTTAAGAAATTTAATCATGTTAAAACAAGCCGAGATCGCATCTGCCGTGTTGCAATCATCCTCCATCGCTGTCTCAAACTCGGTCCGGAAACGCTCCTCCTCTTCCAAGAGTTTCTTCTCTTCCTCTGTGAGGGCTCCTTCTTCTTGGTTGTTTATCTTAAATTTAATATTTGATACTGCTGTCGTGATCCGCTCCAAAGAGGTCTTCGCCGCTTCCATCAGCTCCCGGCTGAAGTTCAGGGGGCTGCGGTAATGGGCGCTGAGCATGAAAAACCGGAGGACCATCGGGTCATACTCGTTCAAGATCTCCCTGACCGTGAAGAAATTCCCGAGAGACTTGCTCATTTTCCTGTTATCTACGTTCAGGAACGCATTATGCATCCAATAATGGGCAAAAGGCGCTCCGTTTGCTGCCTCGGACTGCGCGATCTCGTTCTCATGGTGCGGGAAGATCAGATCCTCTCCACCCGCATGGATATCGATCGTATCCCCGAGATACTTCCGGCTCATGACCGAGCACTCAATATGCCAGCCCGGCCTCCCGTCGCACCAGGGCGAGGGCCAGGAGGGTTCTCCCTCCTTCTTCGGCTTCCACAGCACAAAATCAAAGGGATCTTCCTTGCCTTCCTCTCCGGCCACGCGGATCTCCCTGTGCCCGGCTTCCAGATCCTCCAGATTCTTATGGGAAAGCTTTCCATACCCATCAAAGCTCTTTGTGCGGTAATACACGGTCCCGTCATCTGCCTTATAGGCATGGCCTTTTTCGATCAGCTTACTGATCATCTCGATCATTCCGTCGATCTCTTCGGTCGCCTTCGGATGGACCGTCGCCGGTTTCACGTTGAGCGCCTTCATGTCCTTTTTGCACTCTTCGATGTAGCGCGCACTGATCTCTTCGGAGGAAACGCCCTCTTCGTTCGCCTTTTTGATGATCTTGTCGTCCACATCCGTAAAATTGGACACATAATTCACCTTATAGCCCTTGTATTCCATATATCTGCGGAAGGTGTCAAAGACGATCATGGGCCGGGCGTTCCCGATATGGATCAGGTTATAAACGGTAGGCCCACAGACATACATGGACAGCTCTTCCGGCACGATCGGCACGAATTCTTCCGGTTTCTTCGTCAGTGTATTATAGATCTTCATTCCTTTTTCTCCAGTTTCCTCATCTTTTGTTCGAGCTCCAGCACACGGTTTATCAGCTCCGAGTTTTCCCTCTGAAGCACGGCGATATCCTCTTTCACGGGGTCCGGCAGGTGGATCTGATCCAGCTCCGAATTGTCGATCCTTACATTATCCTTCCGGACGATTCGCCCCGGCACGCCGACAACGGTGCAGTTCGGCGGCACGTCGTTGATCACAACGGAGCCGGCTCCGATCTTGCTGTTTTTCCCGATCGTAATGGATCCTAAGACCTTCGCGCCCGTGCTGATCATCACGCCGTCCTCGATCGTCGGATGGCGTTTTCCCGTCTCTTTCCCGGTTCCGCCAAGAGTCACCCCCTGGTATAACGTCACATCATCTCCAATGATCGTGGTTTCCCCGATGATCACGCCGGTTCCGTGATCGATGAAAAAGTTCTTCCCGATCGTCGCTCCGGGATGGATCTCAATATTGGTCTTCCTTGCCGCGCGCTGGCTGATCAGCCTGGCCCTAAAGTAATGCCCTTTTTCAAAGGCCTTATGCGCCTTTCGGTAGCTTCGCATGACCTGAAAGGAAGGATAAAGAAGTACTTCCCACTTGCTGCGGATCGCGGGATCCCTTTTCTTGATCAGTTCGTATGCTTCTTTCACGTCCCTAAAGATCCCCATGGTTACTGTTCCGCCTTTCGAGGGCAGCCATCACATCCGGCATTTACCGGCGCGCTTCCCTCATATAAGCTTTCGATCAGGCAGACCGCTTTCGCCGCCATTCCCTGTCCCGTTCCGGTAAACCCGAGGCCTTCCTCCGTTGTCGCCTTGATGCTGACCTGTGTCTTTGAAATCCCAAGGGTTTCCGCGATCTTTTCCTGCATCGCCCCGATATAGGGCCTCAGCTTCGGCGCCTGCGCCACGACCACTGCGTCTATGTTCCCGACGCACCAGCCCTCCTTCCAAAGGCGGTCTCCGACCTCCTTCAAAAGCAGGCAGCTGTCGATCCCGGCAAAGCGTTCGTCCGTATCCGGAAACAGGACGCCGATATCCCCGAGCCCTGCCGCGCCGAGAAGGCTGTCCATGACCGCGTGCGTCAGAACGTCCGCGTCCGAATGCCCGAGCAGCCCCTTCTCATAGGGAACGGTCACGCCGCCCAGCACTAAAGGCCGGCCTTCCACCAGTTTATGCACATCATATCCAATTCCGATTCTCATGGAAAAACCCCCATATAAGAGGAGGAACCGCCAACTTTTGGGGAAATTGGCGGTTCGTAAGGGGAGAGTTCTAAAAAGTAAAATCTACTTTTTATGCTCCCACTATACCAAATACCTTTTAAGAAAAAATATAAAAACTGTTACAGTTTTATGAATTTTACTTTTAATTTATGGAAACACCGATTTTACGCCAACGCTGCGGTGATGATCGCCATCGAATACACCTCTGCCGCGTTACAGCCGCGGGAAAGGTCGTTGATCGGAGCGTTGAGGCCCAGAAGGATCGGTCCGTAAGCCTCAAAGTGGCCGAGGCGCTGGGCGATCTTATACCCGATATTGCCGGCGTTGATGTCCGGGAAGATGAAGGTGTTCGCTCTTCCGCCCACAGGGCTGTTCGGGCATTTCGTACTTGCCACCTTCGGAGACACGGCCGCGTCAAACTGCATTTCCCCGTCGATCACAGTATCGGGATAAAGCGCTTTCGTCCGGTTTGCCGCGTTTCTCATCTTATCGACGGTCTCCCCCGTGCCGGAACCCAGCGTGGAATAGCTTAAGAACGCAACCTTCGGATCGATCCCGAAGATCCGCGCACACTGCATGGTCTCCCCTGCGATCTCCACCAGGTCGTCTTCGCTGGGGTTGATGTTGATCGCGCAGTCCGCCATCGCAAGCACTTCGTTGTCACCGGTCGCGGACGGGCGGATCAGGATGTATACCGAAGAAACGATCTTGTTTTCCGGTTTGGTCTTAATGAGCTGCAACGCGGGACGGACCGTGTCCGCCGTTGTATAGGTCGCGCCGCCGAGAAGCGCGTCGGCATAGCCCATCTTGACGAGCATCGTACCGAAATAGTTGGCCGACTTCAGCATCTCTCTGGCCTTTTCCGGTGTCATGCCCTTGTTCTTCCGAAGCTCCACAAAGAGATCGACCATCGTGTCAATCTTTTCAAAATTCATAGGATCGATGATCTCCGCGCCGCGGATATTGAATGCGGAGTCCTCCGCCGCCTTCTGGATCTCGTCCTGATTTCCGACCAGTACCGGGCTTAAGAAAGTGCCGGCCAGCAGGCGGGATGCCGCCTCCAGGATCCTGGGATCCGTCCCCTCCGTAAACACGATCTTTTTCGGGCTCTTTCTAAGCTTGTCGATCATCATTCCAAAACCGTAACTACCCATTTTTCTCCCCCTGTTCTGTCAAAAAGTTTGACTGTTTAATATTTTTATTTTAGCAGAATCGTCAAAAAATACAAGGTTAGACAATATCATCTCTCAGGTCTTCACTCACTTCTGCCAGCTTCACAACATGCGGTTTCTTGCGATAGAAGATGTCGTAGAGGACGGGTACGATGAAGAGCGTCATGAGCGTGGCGTAGAGGAGGCCGACGGCGACGACGATCGCCATATCCTTACTCATCTCGTTTCCGGCATCCTGGCTGAAGACCATGGCGAGCATCGCGAGGATCGTGGTCAGCGCGGTCATCATGATCGGCCGCATTCTGGTCTTGCCGGTTTCGATCAGCGGTTCCCGTTTTTCGTAACCGTGCACCCATAGCTTGTTCGTGTAGTCGACGAACACGATTCCGTTGTTCACGACGGTTCCCATGAGGACGAGGAAGCCCATCAGGGAGACTAAAGACATCTGAGAGCCGTAGATGAGCATGCCCATCAAGCCGCCGGTGAAGGCCAGTGGGACCGTAAAGATCACGATGAAGGGGCCGAGAAGGCTCTGGAACTGTGCTACCATCACGAGATAAATGAGGATCGCGCCGACCACCATGAGAAGCCCCATCTGGCTCAGCATATCCATCGTATTCTCCACCTCTCCGCCGAAGGACCAAGAGGTGCCTTCGGGGAAGGTCATGGTTTTCAGCTTCTCTTCCAGCCCTCTCCTTAAGAGCATGACGAACTGCCCTTCTTCCGTTTCCGCCGTGACCGTGATCATGCGGCTTCCGTCCGAACGGTTGATCTCGGAGATGCTGTCCTCCATTTCGATGCGCGCCACGGACCGGAGCGTGTGCTCCACGGTTTCGGTCGTGCCGTCGTCCTTCTTCTTTTCCTCTTCAAAGGTCAGCTCCAGAAGGTTTTCCTTCGTCAGCGGATCCGTTTCGTCGATGATGACCACATCCATATCGCGGTTATCGATGGAAAGCGTCACCGCTGTCTTTTCCGTCGCAAGCTCGTCTGAGATCAGCTGGTAGAGCTGCGCCGTGGTCGTGCCGTATCTCCTTGCCTTATCGCGGTCAATGACGAGATGGATCTGGGGTTCTGTCTGATCCAGGCCGTTCTCCACCTTCGTAAAGCCCGGCACCTCTTTGACCGCATCCATGATCATCTCCGAGGCTTCCTTCAGAGAATCCATATCCTTGCCCGAGATGTTGATCTCGAGGCCGCTTCCGAGCATGGCGGACATCTCGCCCATCATGGAGTTCGTGACCGATACGTCAACGCCGGTGTTTTCAACGGCAAGATTCAGGTTCTTCACAAGCTCATTCAGCTCGTCGATCGTATCCCATTCCGCGTCAGGAATGATATAAGCGGAGATCATGTGATAATCCGAATCCCCCTGGGAAGAAAGGAAGGAACCGGAAATGCCTGCCGCGCTGTCTCCATCCATCGCGCCGATGTAGGCCACACCGGGAACGCTCGTGATCGCGTCCACGATCTGATCCGCCTTTTCGTAAGCCTCCTCCTGATCCATCTCCTCCGGGAGCTCCGCGCTCAGCGTGATCTGTTCCGACCCGGCATCCGGCAGAAGCACGATCCCCATCGAGATCACGGCATAGCCGCAGATCACGAGAAGCGCAACCGCAATGCCCAGCGGCACGAACTTGAAGCGCAGGCAGAAAGCGAGGATCGCGCCGTAGAAATCCTGGATCTTATCAAAGATCTTATGCTCCTTCGGCTTCGCTTTTTGCAGAAGCCCCGCGCCCATCACCGGCACAACGGTCATGGCGACGATCAGAGAAGCCACCAGCGCGTAAGTGATCGTCAGGGAGAACGGAAGCATGAGCTGCCGCACAAGGCCTGAGGTAAATACGATCGGGAAAAAGACGCAGACCGTGGTCAGGGTAGAGGAAATGATGGCGCCCGCCACCTGTTTCCCGCCGTGAACGGCTGCATCGGGGGCAGAAAGCCCCTTATATCGGAGCCTGTAGATATTTTCTATGACCACAATGGAATTGTCCACCAACATACCGACGGCCAGCGATAGCCCGAATAAGGACATCATGTTGATGGAAAGGCCCGTGAAATACATGACGACCAACGCCGTCAGCATGGAGAACGGGATCGAGAAGGCCACCACAAGCGTCGGCCGGATATCCATAAGGAAGATCGCCAGGATCAGGATCGCCAGGCCCGCGCCGATCAGCATGCTCTTAAAAATAGACTGGATGACCATGTCGATATAGTCGCCCTGATCCACAAGCGGCACGACATGAAGACCCGGATACTCCTCCTCCAGGTCATCGATCACTGCCTGCACACGGTCTGAAACCACGGATGTGCCGGCCGTGCTTCCCTTATAGATGGAAAGAAGGACGCCACGGTCTCCGTTGACTCTCGCATAGGAATCACCGGCATTATCGGTGCGCTCGATATCGGCAACGTCTTCAATGCGCACATCACCCACGCCTTCCGGACTGACC
>JAEESA010000074.1 GCA_016286115.1 Lachnospiraceae bacterium | reverse complement strand
GCAACACAGACCGAATTTCAAAGGTTTCTGCATCGCTCGATCGAGGACGAAACTTGGATTGTCGTGAGTTCTGTATGCAATCCTCGTTGTTATGGGTTTTGTCAGCTGATAACAGCGGGAATTGTGGAGAAAATAGGAAAACCGCAAAGTGACACACTTGTCGCCATAGCCAAACAGGAGTTAAAGAAAAGATTTCCTTCTGAGAAAAATGAGGATTCCATCACCGAGATAGCTGAAGCTATTTCTACGGAGTTCAATGGAAATCCCAGGGATATTCGGGGAATAGCCTTCAGAGCTGCATTTCGAAATGGTTTAGGGGAGAATTTCGAAATTGAACGCGCGAAACAATCTTTAGGAGAAGACAAACTATTGTTTTTTGAGAAAGATTGTAGATGATGACGAGCTCTTTTATGTTGGAAATGTCCGCCCATGACGAATTAAATCTTTTCAGGTGGCAAGGTTTATGAAATAATAATGTTGGACGTCTGTTCGAGAATAAATGTCCGTGTTACCAAGACGATCCGAAGTGTAATGTAGACCAGCGAAAGCCCTTAGGAGGATGGAAGAAATGCTTAGATTACCAGAAACTGAAGACGAACGTATCTCCAAATATGTTTCCCGGCAACTTTTCCAGCTGATGAATGAAGCTGGAATGCTGTTGCACTATTTCCCAGATGGATATGGTTTGGATAAAATAGAGGATGACTGGAATAGTCTGAGACAGCTGCTTCTTTCGGATGGTATGTACACGCCGGAACTCGCTATGGAATATGCATTGTTCCAGCTCATACAGGAAGCCATAGATGAAGGGAAGAAGATTCCGCAGATCAATGAACCTGTCAGGACGGAACTTCTGAAGGAAATGGATCCGGAAGAAATTGAAGAATACGAAGAAATTGAAAACTGCCCGGAGATTCTGTTCTGGGATCATGATTTCATGTTTTTGGATCAAATGTCTGAGACAGAGCTGGCAAATCATCCTGCGGCCGATATGCTCGGAATAGGGAAGCCGAATGAAAAACTTGTGTGCAAATGTCAAGGACTTTTTTCTCTGGTATGGTAAGCACTTTTTTCCATCCGCGGTAAGGAGTTTTTTCTATCCACGGTAAGCACTTTTTTCAGTTTATGGTAAGCAGTTTTTTCCATGCTTTGGTAAGCACTTTTTTCGGTAGGGATTGCAATCATATAAAAATGGATGCTCACGATTGCGCGAGGAAAGCGGCTTTCAGCCGCATATTGCTTTTCCGGTGGATTTACGGATCTCCAAGGTGGGGCGCAGAAGATTTCTGCTTAAGGATACGCCCTGGATCAGGGCATGCAGCGCAAAATATCCGGACTGGCCAATCATGGAACGGTCTTGCCTTACCGTGGTGAGGGGTGGCCGTGTCGTGGAGGAGGTAGGCAGATCATCGTAGCCGATAAGGCTCAGATCCTCCGGAATGGAGATCCCTTCGCTGTCACAGCAGCGGATCACGCTGTAGGCAATGAGGTCGCTGCCACAGAGGATGGCGGTGGCTCCCGCGCTGATCAGGGAGAGCACCATGGCGCTGTCTGCACCGGTGGAATAATTGGAAACCGCATAAAGCTCCGGCGCCGGGGTGAGCCCCCGTGCCTTCATGCTTTTGCGATAGGCATGCAAACGAAATTCCGAGATCATCGAGGTCTCTTCGCCGCTTAAGAAGGCGATTTTTTTATGCCCGAGTCCCGCCAGGTGGGCGATGGCTAGATCGATCCCTTCCTCGCTGTCGCTGCCTACGAAGCCCACGGTGGGATTGCCGCTGACATAATGATCGAACAGCACCGTCGGCAGCTTGGTTTTTTTCAGCGCCTCCATCCAGGGATCATCATAGGAAAATCCGAGGATCAGTGCGCCGGAAAAGCCCTCCCGGATCATAAGCTGGTCATAAGGGTAGCGCTCCTGGGTATGGTGGCTCACGGGCACCACCTCGACAGCCCACTGTTCCTTATAGGCAGCCTGCCGAAAGCCGCGGATGATCTCGTATCCGAAATCGTCTTCCATATAATAGTCCATATTTTCTATAAAAATACAGAGCTTTCTATTTTCAGTTTTCCCAATGCCGCGTTTGGTATATCCCAGCTCTGCGGCCGTGGCCAGGATCTGATTTCGCAGTGTTTCGCTGATGTCGGTAGCGCCGTTCAACCCCTTGGACACGGTGCCCTGAGAAATGCCAAGCTTTGATGCGATGTCTCTTATGGTTGCCATATCTGATCCTTCTTTTTTCTTTCTTTCACACTACAGTATAGTAGAGGTTTCGATAAAAATCAACGATTATTTTTAGTAATATTTCGATATAATTGATATTGACAAACGCGATAAACAGTAATATTATTTGCACATAACGAAAGTTTACGAAATAAATTGCAAGTTATCAAAAAGGATTTTTGGACGTTATGAATCAATCCGCGATATTTCACAGGACCTCGGAACAAATGAGCTATTCCTTCAGCGAGGATGAGCTGGTGGTAAACCTGAAAACAGGTAAGGACGTGGAAAAGGTATTCCTGATCTACGGCGACCCTTATCAGGCCGGGATCGCCGGCGGCAATGAGGCGTGGACGGGTACGCGGGAGGAGATTGTATTTAAGAAGGATCTGAAAAACCATACCTGGTGGACGACCACCATCCGCCCGGAATACAAGCGGTGCAAATATTATTTTGAGCTGCACGGCAAAGAAGAGGTGCTTTATTATTTCGAAGACGGGTGCCTGACCAAAGAGCAGATGGAAGTGTCCGGAAAGATGCTGCAGTATTTCATCGTTCCGTGGATGAACCCTGCGGATGTGAATCGCACACCGGACTGGGTGAATGAGACAGTCTGGTATCAGATCTTTCCCGACCGGTTCTGCCGCGGCAAGGATTCACCGGAGGATCCTAATGTTTTGCCCTGGAGAAAAGGCGGCGTTCGAAACGAAGAACATTTCGGCGGAAACTTACGGGGGATCATTGAGAAGCTGGATTATCTGAAGGAGCTGGGAATCAACGGGATTTATCTGACACCGATCTGCATGGCTGAATCCAATCACAAATACGACACCATGGATTATGAAACCATCGATCCTTCCTTCGGCACCGAATGGGATATGAAGAGTCTTGTGGAGGAAGCCCATGCCCGTCATATCCGGGTGATGATGGATGGGGTGTTTAATCACAGCGGAGCCAATTTCACGCCCTGGCGTGACGTAGTGGAAAAGGGCCCCTCATCCCGGTATTATGACTGGTTCATGGTCAACGAATGGCCGGTGGATATGACGAAAAGCACAAGAGACGGACAGTTTTATTCCTTTGCGTTTTTCGCCAACATGCCGAAGCTGAACACCAACAATCCGGAGGTGATCGATTATATCGAAAAGGTCTGTACCCAATGGGTGCGGCGTTATGATATCGACGGCATCCGGTTTGATGTTGGGAACGAAGTGAGCCACCGGCTTCTGAAGCGGCTGCGGCGTGTTTTGAAGGAGCGGAAGAGTGACTTTTATCTTCTGGGGGAGATCTGGCACGATGCTTCCCAGTGGCTTTACGGTGACGAATACGACGCAGTGATGAATTATCCCCTCACCAGCGGGATCAACGACTTTTTTGTGGATCGGAATCTGACGAAGGAGGATTTCGCCTGCAGGGTCAATGCCTGCTACACCATGTATCAGCAGCAGACAAATAACGTCCTGTTTAACCTTCTGGATTCCCATGATACGGATCGTCTGATGACAAGAGCCGGAGAGACGGATGTCTTCCTGCAGGAGCTGACCGCGCTGTTTACCATGCCCGGCAGCGTCTGTATGTTTTACGGCACAGAGCTCGGCGTGGAAGGCGGACATGATCCGGACTGCCGCAGGTGTATGCCCTGGGATGAGGTGGAAAATGGGGAGAAGGAAGAGATTTTTACGGCGGTGCAGCGCCTGATCGCACTGCGCAGGCAGGAGAATACGTTCCGGAGTCTGTATTTTCATTTTCCGAATGAGATCGAAGAACCGCGCTGCATCGAATACATCAAGCTGAATGAAAACGGAGGGAAGATCCGGGTGCTTTTAAACGCTTCGGAGCAGGAGCTTTTAATCCCGGCAGCTGGCGAGGTGCTGTTCCAGAGAAACTTTGACGGAAAGTCCCTGAAACCGAAGGGAACGCTGATCCACAGGATGGATTGAAACAGCTTTCATACGCCGCAGTAACCGGCGTTTGAATAATAAAAAGTATTTTATAACAAGGAGGATTTCAAAATGAAAAAGAAAGTTTTGTCTGTTCTTCTTGCTGCAGCCATGAGTACAGCGATGCTCGCAGGCTGTGGCGCAGGCGGTCAGGGAGCAGCAGTTCCCGCAAGTGATGCGAAGACGGAAGAAGCGCCTGCTGAAGCACCTGCTGAAGAGGCTGCGGCAGAGGAAGCACCTGCGGAAGACGCGGCGGAAGAAGCTGCGGAGGAAGAGGCTGCGCCGGAAGAGGCTGCGGAGGAAGAAGAAGAGAAGCCCAGCGTAACCGTGGGTTCCGGCGACAAGGGAACCATCAAGGTCTGGGTGGCGGATGCCGTTGTGGACTTTACCGCAAAGGAGATTGAGAAGTGCATTGCCGAGCATCCGGAATGTGAAGGCTATCAGATCTCGGTGGAGGCTGTCGGCGAAGGCGATGCGGCAGGCAATATGATCACTGACGTGGAAGCCGGTGCGGATATCTATGGCTTCGCACAGGATCAGATCGCACGTTTGGTAGCGGCCGGCGCTCTGGAAGTCGTGAACCCAGATTTCGAGGCTTCCGTGAAGTCCGAAAATGATGAAGGCTCCATCAAGGCAGCCACGGTCGGAGATCAGCTTTATGCCTATCCGCTGACCTCAGACAACGGCTATTTCCTGTATTATGACAAGAGCGTTGTGAAGGATCCCTCCACTCTGGAAGGCATCATCGCAGACTGCGAAGCGGCGGGCAAGAACTTCTATATGGAAATCAATTCCGGCTGGTATCAGACCGCTTTCTTCTTTGCCACCGGCTGCGACCTTTCCTATGAGACGGACAATGACGGAAACTTCACCAAGGCCAATGTGACCTATGCCACTCCGGAAGGTCTTGAGGCTCTGAAGGCTATCATCAAGCTGAATGGTTCCTCCTCTTTCCAGAACGGTTCCGCTCTTGGCGAAGCGACCAACTGTGCAGCCATCGTGGACGGCACCTGGGACAGCAGTGCAGCTCAGGAACTCTTCGGCGACAACTATGCATGCGCAAAACTTCCGACCTTCAAGGGCGAATCCGGAAAGGATTACCAGATGAGCGGCTTCGGCGGCTTCAAGCTTCTCGGTGTGAAGCCTCAGGAGGACGAAGACAAGCTCATTGCCTGCGACTATATCGCTTATTATCTGGCAAGTGAATCCCAGCTTCCCAGATATCAGGAAGTGGGCTGGGGCCCCTCCAATCTGGCGGCTCAGAACTCGGAGGAAGTGAAGTCAGATGTGGCACTCACCGCCCTTTCCGAACAGCTGAAATATTCCATTCCTCAGGGACAGTATCCGGGAGATTACTGGAATCTGGCCACCTCTCTGGGTGACAGCGTCCGCAACGGCGAGCTTTCCGATGGGAGCAGCGATGATGAACTTATGAGCGCTCTGCAGAGCTTCCAGGATACCTGCATTTCCTACGCCGAGTAACAAAAGAAAAGCATGAAACAGAGTCCGGCAGAAGATTACTCTTTTGTCGGACTTTGCTAAAGTTTCTTCGGGCTCCGCTCTAAGAATGACGGACGTTTGTCATCCTGAGCGGAACGAAGGATCTTATTACAGGGAGGAAAACATGGAAGCTGCTGTAAAAAAGAAAAAAAGCTCCGGCGGGTTAAAAAAATTCGGGGAAGGGTTCAAGAGCATCGGAACTATCTTTGTGAACGGAGACTGGAAAACAAAGGTGTCCTATGTGATAATGGGCTTCGGTCAGATGGCAAGAGGCCAGATCCTGAAAGGGATCCTTTTTCTTCTGATGGAGATCCTCTTTATTGCCTACATGATCTTTTTCGGGGGAAATTATCTTTCTAAATTCGGAACACTGGGAACCGTGGAAACCCATAAGGAAGGACGAAGAACCATCTACGGAGACAATTCTTTCCTGATCCTTTTGTTCGGGATCCTGACCATTCTTGTGATCCTGGGCTTCATTCTGGTCTGGTACTGGAATATCCGGGAAAACGGAAAGGAAGAAGCGATGTTGGCGGAAGGGAAAAAGCTGCCGACAAATAAAAAGGTGTTCATGTCTCTCTTCGATGAACACTTTGACAAAACGCTTCTGGCGCTGCCGGTGGCAGGGATCTTCATCTTCACGGTGGTGCCTATCATTTTCATGATCTGCATCGCTTTCACGAACTATGACGCGAAGCATCAGGCACCTACAAACCTCTTCACCTGGGTGGGCTTTGAAAACTTCAAAAGCCTTCTTTCCTTTGGGACCCAGGGAATGGGCTCCACCTTTGCGCAGGTGCTGATCTGGACTCTGGTCTGGGCTTTCTGTGCCACCTTCATTGATTACTTCCTGGGGCTGGGTGTTGCTATTCTGATCAATAAGAAAGGTGTCCGTTTCAAAAAGCTGTGGCGGACGATCCTGGTGATCACTATTGCAGTGCCCCAGTTTGTATCCCTGTTGTATGTCATGAAGCTGTTCGCCAACGACGGTCTCATCAACGGTTGGCTGATGAAGGCGGGGATCATATCCTCCCCCATCCAGTTCTGGGTGAATCCCATGCTGGCCAGGATCACCATCATCGTGGTGAACATCTGGGTGGGGATTCCCTATATGATGCTGATCTCCACAGGACTTCTGATGAACATTCCGGAGGATCTTTATGAAAGCGCCCGGATCGACGGCGCCACATCAGGGCAGATGTTCAGGCACATTACACTTCCCTATATGCTCTTTGTGACCGGGCCATTCCTGCTCACACAGTTTACCAACAACCTCAACAACTTTAACGTGATCTATCTTCTGACGCAGGGGAAACCTCAGTCCATGAATCTCGCAAACAAGGCGGGGTCCACGGATCTTCTGGTGACCTGGCTTTATAAGATGACGGTGAACGATACGAATTACAAGATGGCGGCGGTCATCGGGATCATGGTCTTTATCGTGACGGCGGTGATCACCATGCTGGTTTACAATCGCCTGCCTTCGGTTCGGGATGAGGAGGGATTCCAATGAGAAAGAGTATTCGAAGAAACAAGAAGCACAGTCTGTCAAAAAAAACCAAGGTGGAAAACTTCTTTGCCTATATTGCGCTGATCCTGATCAGCGTCATCTGGCTGTTTCCTTTCTTCGGGCTTCTGATGCAGAGCTTCCGTTCCTATGATCCGGCAGTGGAATACGGCGGCATGGTGGACTATCTGATCCCGAAGCATTTTTCGCTGGATAACTACAAATTCCTGCTTTCCGGAGATACAAACTTCTTGAAATGGTACGGAAACACGCTGGTCATCGCGATCTTTGTGTCGATCTTCCAGACCATTGTGGTACTATGCGTGAGTTATGCGCTGTCAAGAATGCGGTTTAAGGGAAGAACGCTGCTGATGCGGTTCTGGCTGATCCTCGGGATGTTCCCGGGATTCCTTACCATGATCTGCCTCTATTTCCTTTTGAAGCAGTTCGGCCTGACTCAGGAAGGAGCGGTTCCGGGTCTGATCCTGGTTTCCGTGGCCAGCTCCGGCATGGGTTATTTCGTCTGCAAGGGCTATTTCGACACGATCCCGAAAGCTCTGGATGAAGCGGCGAGGATAGACGGGGCTTCCAGAGCACGAATCTTCTTTACCATGACGATCCCAATGAGCAAACCCATCATCATCTACACGGCTCTTGTGGCGTTTATGGCACCATGGTGCGACTACATCTTTGCCTCTTATGTGGCTTTCGGTCACGATGAAAGCTATAACGTGGCGGTGGCCATGACCAGATGGGTCTGGACCAACGACTATCAGGGCTATTTCACCAGGTTCTGCGCCGGAGGGGTTCTGGTGGCCATCCCGGTGACCGTCCTATTCCTGTTGCTACAGAATTACTATGTGGAAGGCGTGACCGGCGGAGCGGTCAAGGGCTGATGCGCAACCGGTTTCGTTTTCATAAGTTGTTTGCGCTGGCCGCCGTATGCAGCCTTTTGCTCAACGGCTGCGCGAACGCGGGAAAGGTGAGGGAGCCGGAGGAAAACCGCCGCACCTGTTACGAGGTATTCGTTTATTCCTTTGCGGACGGCGACGGTGACGGGATCGGAGATCTCAGTGGCCTTACGGAACGGTTGTCCTATCTTAACGACGGAAAAGACGGATCGGGTGAGGATCTGGAGTTCACGGAGCTCTGGCTGATGCCGGTGTTTCCGTCTCCGACCTATCATAAATATGATACAACGGATTATCTGAATATCGACCCTGCCTACGGGACTCTGCAGGATTTTGACAGGCTTCTTGCAGCCTGCCACCAGAGAAACGTCAAGGTGATCCTGGATCTGGCGCTGAACCATACCTCGGTGGAACATCCCTGGTTTACGGAGCATCCGGAATATTACAACTTTTCCGACGAACCGAAAACGGGTTATGCAAAGCTTTCCGGAAGCGACCGGTATTATGAGGCCAGGTTCTGGGAGGGTATGCCGGATCTGAACCTGGATTCCCCCGGGGTTCGGGAAGAGATCGAAAAGATACTGGAATTCTGGCTGAAGCGTGGGGTGGACGGGTTCCGTTTGGACGCGGTGACGAGCTATTACACAGAGGATACCGGGAAAAATGTGGAGTTTCTGACCTGGCTGAACCGGGAGGTGAAAAAACAAAATCCCGATGCCTATCTGGTGGGAGAGTGCTGGACAGGGCAGGAGACCTATGCCAAATACTATGACAGCGGTGTCGATTCCTTCTTTGATTTTGCGTTTGCCGATCAAGATGGCATCATTGCCAATGTGGTGCGCGGCACGAAGCCTGTTTCGTATTACGCAAAAAGCCTGGAAAAAGAAGAGGCGCTTTACAAAGAACACAATCCTTCATATATCAACGCGCCCTTTTATACCAACCACGATATGGGGCGGAGTACGGGCTACTACGCCTATGATGACGGAACCAGGACGAAATTCGCCGGGGCTTTGAACCTTTTGATGCCGGGGAATGCCTTTCTTTACTATGGAGAAGAGCTAGGAATGAAGGGCTCCGGGAAGGATGAGAACAAACGGGCGCCGATGCAGTGGGGAGAAAATGATCCGATGCTTTGCGCCGGCCCACCTGGCATGGACAGCTTCGAGATGAAATTCGACAGTCTTGACAGGCAGAAAGAAGATCCAGGCTCCATTTTTCATTATTATAAAAATGTGCTCCGCATAAGGAACCGTTTTCCGGTCATCCGGAATGGAAGCACCCATGTGCAGGATGCGCTTACCACGGAAACGGTGTGCGGCTTTACCAGGGAGGCAGAGGGAGAAGGTCGTGTATTGCTTGTGATCAACGGCGGGGAAGAAATGGAAGCGATTTCTCTGTCCGGCACACACTTTACGAAGCTTTCCGATTCGCTTTCGGTATCGGAGCAGGAGGTTGCCATGCAGGGCGATACGGTAATTCTTCCGCCCTTTGGCATTGCAGTATTTGAGGAGGAAAACAATGATTGACTGGCTGAAAAAAGCCGTATTTTATGAGATCTATCCCCAGTCCTTTTATGACAGCAACGGAGACGGGATCGGAGATTTTGGGGGCATCATGAAAAAGCTTGACTATATCAAAGGCCTCGGCGCCAATGCGCTGTGGATCAACCCCTGTTTTGATTCTCCTTTTAAGGACGCAGGATATGATGTCAGGGATTATAAAATGGTTGCAGCACGATACGGCACCAACGAGGATCTTTACGAACTGTTTGCAAAGGCGCACGAAAAGGGGATCCATGTGCTTCTGGATCTGGTGCCTGGGCATACCTCAGAGGAGCATCCCTGGTTTATTCAAAGCGGAAAGGCAAAGCCCAATGAATATTCCGGACGCTTTATCTGGACGGACGGCTGGATCGTGGGCGTGAAGGGACATCCCTATATCGGCGGAGAGTGCGAACGCGACGGCACCTACATGCTGAATTTCTTCAAATGCCAGCCGGCGCTGAATTATGGGTTTTTTAAGCCCCAGGAGCCCTGGCAGAAGCCCATGAACGATCCGGACTGTCTGGCCACAAGAGAAGCCGTGAAGGATGTGATCCGGTTCTGGCTGTCCAAAGGATGTGACGGCTTCCGTGTGGATATGGCGGATTCCCTCGTGAAGGATGATGATGAAAACAAGACCGGCACCTGCGCCGTATGGCGTGACATTTTTGCCTCCGTTCGTAAGGATTTCCCCGAAGCCGCTTTTGTGGCAGAATGGAATAACACCGGGCAGGCCATTATTTCCGCGGGCTTTGACATGGATTTCTTCCTGAACTGGGGAGGCAACGGCTATAATACGCTGCTTCGGGACTATGAGACCCCCGGCGGCGATCACAGCTATTTCAAAGCGGACGGAGACGGAGACATTACAAGATTTTTAAGGGAATATCTGCCGAGATACGAGATGGCAAAGGACAGGGGTTACATCTCACTTTTGAGCTGCAACCATGATACGCCGCGGCCGAGAAGGACTCTGTCTCCCGAAGAGCTGAAGCTGGCCTATGCCGTGCTTTTTACCCTGCCGGGGGTGCCCTTCCTGTATTACGGGGACGAAATCGGGATGCGGTATCTCGACATTCCCACAAAAGAGGGCGGTTATACCCGCACCGGTACCCGGACTCCCATGCAGTGGAAGATGGGTAAGAACCTTGGCTTTTCTACGGGCGATGAAAAGGATCTGTATCTTCCGGTGGACAGCGCTGCGGATGCGCCTACGGTGGAGGCATCGGAAGCCGATCCGGATGCGCTCCTGCATGTGGTACGACGGGTCTTTACACTGCGCCAGGAAAGCACGAATTTTGATGCGGACAGTCCGTTTTCGGTGCTGGTTCAGGCAAAAGACAAGCCTTTTGTCTACACGCGCGGCAATGCAGTCTGTGCGGTGAATCCATCGCAAAAGGAGATGACGCTGACGATCCCGGAGATTTCCGGGAAAGCAATCCTTTATGTCATCGGAAAAGCGGAGTGCATAGAAGAGTCACTTACCATTGGAGGCGGGAGCTTTGTGATTTTGGAGTAAACGAAGAATATGCAGGAATATGGTTTTAAAGAATATATCCCTAAAAGGATAAAAAGAGGACATCTTAAACTGGGTGGAGTAAACCCGGGAGGAGAACGGATCGATGTCAACAGTCTTTATATTGAGAGGGGAGGCAGACCGGTGATCGACGTGATGGGAGAGTATCACTTTTCCAGAGATCATGCCGAAAACTGGTATGGTGAACTTTGCAAAATGAGGGCTGGCGGTGTAACGATCGTTGCCTCGTATCTGTTCTGGATCTATCACGAGGAAGTGGAAGGAGAGTTCTGCTTTGACGGCGATCTGGATATCCGAAGATTTGTAGATGACGCAAAAAGGGCGGGCCTTTTTGTGATCTTACGTATCGGACCGTGGGCTCACGGCGAGTGCAGAAATGGCGGCTTCCCTGACTGGCTGATGAAAAAACCATATAAACTTCGTGACAACAACGACGGATATATGGAAAAAGCTAGGCTGTGGTATAAAAGGATCTTTAACGAGGTAAAAGGAACCTTTTATAAGGATGGCGGACCGGTTATCGGAATTCAGCTTGAAAATGAGCTTGTTGATAATGCGGATCACCTTCTGGCGTTGAAAAAGCTTGCAGTTGACATAGGTTATGATGTTCCGCTTTACACAGTGACGGGATGGAATTCCCTGTATGGGGCAAAAATACCGACGTCGGAGGTGCTTCCGGTGTTTGCGGCATACGTGGATGCTCCATGGGAGGATGGAACGGAAAAGCTGCCGCCATCGTGGCACTATGTATTTGACAACACGAGAAACGACGCGGCGGTGGGAAAGGACCTGATAAAGGAAAAATCCGATGATGGATGGGTGCTGCCTTATGATGACTATCCCTTTGCGACGTGTGAACTGGGAGCGGGGCTGCCTTTTACGCATCACAGGCGGCCGATCGTAAATGGTATGGACGCCTATGCGCTTTCTCTGGTAAAACTCGGCTGCGGAAATAACCTTGTCGGATATTATATGTATCATGGCGGGAAAAACAGGATCGGCAAACTTTCGACCTTTAACGAATCAAAAGCTACGGGATATCCAAACGATTATGCCATCCTGAATTACGATTTTCATACGGCGCTGACGCAGTATGGAAGGGCAAGGGAGCAATATGGACTATTGAATCTTCTGCATCTTTTTGTGGGGGATTTCGGAGACATCCTTGCACCTATGGAGTATGTTGCATCCGAATTCCCCGTGAAAGCAGATGACACAGCAAGTCTCAGATATGCCATGAGGACCGATGGCAGATCCGGTTTTGTTTTTATAAATAACTATGCCAGACAGCTGGAGCTGTCTGCTAAAGAAGCTGTGGTGCTGGATACAAAAACGGTACGGTTTCCTGCGAGAAATATTGAGAGCGGTGCTTCGTTTTTTATGCCTTTTCAAATGAGTCTGTCCGATGACGTTACTCTGAGATACGCAACCGCACAGCCTCTTTGCAGGGATGGTGATGTATATTTCTTTATGAAGATCAACGGGATCGAAGCAGAGTATTGTTTAGAGGATGGACGGATCCTTAAAGAGGACGACTTTTCTGTGGACGGAATCCGGGTTATGACTGTACCAATGTCGGACGCGATCTTCATGCGTCGGCTTAAAGGGAAAATCCATATTGGAGATGGGGTAAACCTGTACGAGCAGGATGAAGAGATTCGGTCGATTGAAGACGGTTCCTTTTCATACAG
>JAEESA010000375.1 GCA_016286115.1 Lachnospiraceae bacterium | reverse complement strand
CTCGGCGCATGGCTCTCAGCATAATCCTCGATAGCTCAATGGTAGAGCATTCGGCTGTTAACCGAAGGGTTGTTGGTTCGAGCCCAACTCGGGGAGTTGAAAATATATCCGAAAAAAGCCTGCTTTTTTCGGGAAGGAGCAATAACGGAGCGTTAGCGAGGGGCGAGCTTGCGAGGCCGGAGCGACAGCGAAGTTTATTGCGACGCGGCCCCTTGGTCAAGCGGTTAAGACACCACCCTTTCACGGTGGTAACATGGGTTCGATTCCCGTAGGGGTCAGTTAAGGATTTTCCTGAAAGAAGGAAGGTCCTTTTTATTGTTATATTTTTGAAAACCTGGCGAAAAATAAGGTGTTGTAAGTCAAAAAATGCATGATATAATGTCTTTAACAGGACAGTCGGATGGTGAAGGTGCTTCACCCGACCCGGCAAAAGTTAGACAAAATAGCCGTTACCGTTGCGGGGCAGGACGGCTTTTTTTTTATGGGTTAACGCGTAAATCCTGACAAACAAATCGGCAATGCCTAATGCTATCATTATGAGCGAGAAAACAACTAACTTTCCTGTTCCCATTTGCCTTGGGATGTGCTAGAATAAACAAGTATTTAAATCAATATTTGGAGGGAAAGACTTATGGCAGTTTTAGGTGCAATACTCGGTATTCTTATGGTTATTTTAGGGTTTTCGCTTATGTTTACCCCATTGGCGACATTCCTTGCCACCGGTTACTTCGTCGGGATCATTTTCCTGGTCTACGGTATCTACGGCATCATCCGCGCTTTTCAAAAGAAGGCAAAGGTTTTGGATATTTTGGTCAGTATACTGGCCCTGGTCGTGGGTATCATCTCACTGATCAGACCCGGAAGCACGCTCGTTTTCGATGGGATCATGATCTTTGTGATCGCCGCGTGGTTCTTGATCTTGGGTATAGTTAGCATTGTGCAGTCGATAAGAGCCAGACACGTTGAAAAAGCCTGGTGGTGCCGGCTGATCGCAGGTATCTGTAGTATCATTCTTGGCATTATTTGCGCTGTGAATCCGCTCTTGACGGCTGTGGCGGGCGGCATCATGATCGGCTTGTTCTTTATTGTGACAGGTTTCAACCTGATCACCGCGGGTCTCTTCGGCTCGGGGGGCTCCGGGACTGCAGAGGCCTGACAGAAACAGAAGTGATCACAGATAAAGCAGGTGGCTTAAACGCCGCCTGTTTTTCATCCGGAGTTATGCGATGGACATGAACATGGGGCCGCAGGGCGCGACCAGAGATAAAACAGAAGATGAAGTGCAGGAGCCGAAGCAGTATCGGGTCGTGATGCTGAATGATGATTTTACCACGATGGAATTTGTGGTGAAGGTCTTGATCGAACTTTTTCAGAAGGACCCGATGACGGCGGAATCCATTATGATGGATGTGCACAAAAAGGGGCGCGGGATCGTGGGGACGTACCCCTATGATATCGCAAGGACCCGGACGGATCAGGCGCTCGCCCGTGCGCGGGCGGAAGGGTATCCTTTCCAGATGGAAGTTGAGGAGGAATAAAAGTGGAACTTGCTCCCGAAGCGTCGGTTGTTGTACAGGGCGCTGTTCGATATGCAAAAAAACATCAGCAGGAACTCGTGACACCTGAGACCATCCTGCTGTCCATGTGCGGGCTCTCGGCCTTTGCCTCGGCGTTTACGGAATGCGGAGGCAATATTCCGTCCCTTGTGGCGGAGCTGCGGCAGTACTTAAAGGAAAACGCCGGGAACGCAGAAGATACGGATCCCGTGTTTTCGTCCGGAAGCAATCTTGCGTTTTCGCTGGCGGCGCAGAGCGCTTTGAGCAGCGGAAGAGAGAGGATCGGCGTGAGCCACCTCCTTTATGCGATGTGGCATATTCCGGAGTGCTACGCAATTTATTACATCCGGAAACAGGGCGTGGAACGGTCCGAACTCTTGCGGCAGCTCACCGGCAATGCGGAAGACCGGCCGGGGCAGAGCGGCCATCGTTTTGATGGGAAGAAAAAGATCGGGCCGGCGGACAGCTGGAAGAATTTCTGTATGTGCTTAAATGACACGTTGAAGGACTCCAATCCGCTCATCGGGCGCGAAGCCGAAACGGAGCGGATGCTGGAGATCTTGTGCAGGAAGGATAAGAATAATGCGCTTCTGATCGGCGAACCCGGGGTTGGGAAAACGGCAGTGGTCTATGGGCTCGTGGAAAAGATCCGGAAAGGAAACGTGCCGGCTCCTGCGAAGAAGTTCAGGGTCTATTCGCTGGATCTCGGCGGGATGCTGGCCGGAACGCAGTACCGCGGTGATTTTGAAAAACGTTTTCAAAAGGCTCTGACCGAGGTCAGCAAGGAAGAAGCACCGGTGATCTTTATCGACGAGATCCATAATCTGGCCGGCGCGGGCGCTACGGGGGAAAGCTCCCTTGACGCGTCGAATATGCTGAAACCTTATCTGGCGGAAGGAAAGATCCGCTTTATCGGCGCGACTACGTTTGAAGAACATAAAAAGTATTTTGAAAAGAATAAGAGCCTTGT
>JAEESA010000073.1 GCA_016286115.1 Lachnospiraceae bacterium | reverse complement strand
GCTTTTCATTAAGATCAGCTACCAGAGCATAAAGACGGGCATTCACTTTCAGCCGGATGATATAGTAAACGCCGTAGTGCTCACACAGTTCATACAACTCGGGTGCCGCATATCCACTGTCGCCGCGGAGCATGAGGTGAGTATAGGGGTAGTTCTTTGTATACTCCTCGAAGATGGGTTTCATGAACTCAGCAATACCTGTGCTGCAGTATTGAGTGCCCTTTCTTAGCTGCATTTTGATAAGGTCACCGGTAACACAGTCAAAACACAACTGTGGATGATAGCCATCATCCTGATAATGAAAGTTCCACGCAGCGCCTTCCTGATTCCCGTACGTATTCAAGAGCGTGGTGTCAATATCAAACATGACATAATTCGGAGCTCCGGTAATTTTGTAGATCAGTTTTCGCAGCTGGCGGAGGATCTTGTTAAACTGATCAAGAGTCTTCTCGTCCAGTCGATTGAAAAACCGAGACATGGTAGGCTGCGAAGCCAAAGAATCCTTGCCAACACAGACAGTAATTACGGGTTCGTTGATGAGTTTGTCCGCGCGGTTGTCCTCAAAATATCCGGCAAATATCTGATACAGAGCCTGTAAAAGGTTCTCAACGTCAGTGTGGATACGGTACGAGGCCGTGTCAGTTGTGGCAAAGTATTCTTTCAGGATGTCCAGAAAACCTATCTGGTATAGGAATTCCTTCATAAGGAACAATCCTGAATCCGAGGAAAGTGTACCACCGCTGAAATCAATTTCAATTTTCGGGTTGCTATTTAATCTTAAGGTGTTTACAATATCCATAAAGGCTCCTTTCTTCTGGCTTTTTTGGTTTAGTCACCTTAAATTATACCAGACTTAGGAGCTTTTTTATGCTATTTTTTCTGCACCAAACAGGTGCAGGGATCAGCCGTGTGAAATGCAGTAATAGCCGGCTTTTCAACGGCAATTGCTGCGAGTCATGAATAATTCAGGGATAATTATAAAATCCGCGTTTCTCATTCGTCAAGCGATTATGTGGGCAGTAACGCTTTGACAGCGCGGTTGGTGTCCATTATAATAAAAAAGACGGGTTTTCGCCTGTCGGGAAGGCGAAAATGAAACTCATATCGCTATATACGAATGGGAAAAGGAGATGTGTAATGGCGGATGAGAAATCGGTTGTTCTGGCCGATCTTGTAAAAGAACTTTTGCCGGAATTCGAAGAAGGTGCGCAAAACGGGATACACAGCGTCGGTGAGCTGAATCTGCAGATGCTTGGAGACGCCCTGGATTACGGAGCCTTTTGCGAAGGTGCCTGCTTCTGTGATGATCCATATAATGAGCCGCCGGAGGAGTTCGCATTTGACGTTTCTTCCTGCATTGTAAGGAACGGTTATGTGGAAGGGATGCTTCTGGTGAAAAAGGAAAAGGACGAAAGCCTGTCGCCGGTTCTGCTGTTTTATTCCGGAGATGATGTGCGCGATCGGATCCGGGAAATGACGGCACATTCTATACGAGCGGCTTCTGCACAATTCCCTATGCATACTCCAATTACGATTCGCTTTACCGATCCGAGAGTAAAAGAACAGCTTTCGTTTTTGTATGGCAGAAAGGAATACGAAAGGATCGCCGGGATATTTCAATGAAAATCGTTAAAATAAGGCAGGATCAATTTGATAAGTGCGAGCACCTGGATCAATTGGGTCTACTGGAACGCGCGTATCTGCCGGGCTATACGGTGTATGCCTGCGTGGAAGAAAATGGGGGAGATGAGGATCGCCCCTGTGCAATGCTCATGTTTTTTATCCGGAATAAAACGCTGACGATCGAATGGCTGTATGTGGAGAGCGAACGTCGGGGAGAGAAGTGCGCGGATCTTCTGCTTTCGACTGCTTTTGAAATGCAGGAAACCGGACAGATCAAACGGCTCGCGGCATATCTTCCCGAAGTATATGGCCGTCGTTTTATCTGCCCGTGGGAAGAACCGTTTCTTTCGGATTATTTTGGCGGAACAGAGGTTTCGCTTATGGGTGAATGGAATTCCACGCTGATGGCGCTGGGACAGCATCCGAAATGCCTTCTCCCGGAACGTAAGGAAGAAATATCTTTTCTGGCTTTTTCTGATCTTTCTGCGGAAAGAACGAAAGAAGTACTTTCCGCTTTTCTCGGCATGGATGAAGGTTCCATGCTCTACTCTGTTCATGAACTGACCCGCGATTTTGACAGAAATACGAGCTTCGCTGCTTTTGACGGGGCGGAGGGAAAAAACAGCCTGTGCGGCGGTCTGCTGACGCACTTTGCAGGAGAGACCCTGTATATCGTCTGCCTTTTTGGAAGCAGAAGCAAAATCTGCACAGGATTATGGACACGATTTGTAAAGGCGGCTTTACAGCAGTATCCCGGCAGAATGCGCGTGGCGATGATCCTTCGTTCGGAAAAGACGGATAGAAAGCAGGCGGTCCTTTTGGATGATCTGTTTCAGGTAAATCGGAAAGGTTATGGAAGGCATATTCCTGCGTCGCTCCTTTACCTAAGGGAGGAGGAAGATGCGGAAGATATGCTGTTTTGGGATGATACGGATTGAGAACTGTGAATATATATATCGTGAAAGCCTGCACCACATTCAAATGGTTACGGTAATAAATTAACGCACGTAACCGGAAGAACATGGAAGGTGCCGAACAGTTATGAAAATACACGATTGGGACAGGAGCCGGTAATAGTTTATATAACAGGGGGTTTATTATGTCAGATATGAATGAATGGGAAGTTTTCGGACAGCAGTCGCCGGAGCAGTTGCAGCGTGAGGCGCAGGAAGAAAAGCGTATTCTGGAAGAGGGCGTAAATGTCCGGCGGGAGACGCAGGAGAATGCGCGGCTTGCGGCGTTAGCGGATTCGCAGAAAAAAGTAAAGGATATCAACCGCCTTCTGGACAGGAAAACAGGAAAAGCGGACATGACAGAGCAGGAGAAGGTCGAGCAGGAGAAACTGTCCGTATTGAAGGACCGGCAGCTGTCAAATGTCCTCTTGAACGAGGAAAAGCGTAAGAACGAATCCAAGGATATGCTGAAGTTCAAGGATAAGCTCCTTGCGGTGGAAATTGCCATCGGCCAGAAACGAAAGGCGGGCGCGAACGGCGAAATGCCGGTCATAACCGGGCAGGAACTGGTGAACGTTGAAGAAACCTACGCCGCGGCCATCAAAGCAGCGCTGGACTATGTGACCGAACGGAAGAAAAAAGCAAAAACACCGAAGGTCATGAAGGTGAATGAGGCGTTACACCGGCTGATGAAGGAACAGGCAATGTTTACCCAGCTTCGGATGCGGATCAACGAAGGAGAACTGACCGGGGATATCCTGAAGGTGGAGAAGGCGGCCGAACTTCTTGTCGTGGCCAGGATCTATCAGAGAAGCGCAAGATCCGTCCGCAGGAGCGAAGAAGAAAAGAAGAATTCCGTGCGGCCGAAGGGAACGGCTCTTCGTTATGCGGAAATGACTATGGGGGATGTAAAGAGTCTGGAGAAATCCTTCCGGCCTCTGTTCAGCCTCCTGACCGGGCAAGCGGATTTTGCCGCGGCCTATAAGGGAGTTAAATGGGAAAAGACCAATGCCGCGCTGAATCTGAACCGCATTCTCGCCTTTGTTTCCCGGATCAAACCGGATGTGTTCTACAGCGGAAGTCTTTTGATCGACGATCAGCAGGTGAGTATCAGCCAGGACGAAGACAACCGGCTGACCATCATGATGCAGGGACAGTTCTTCATGATCCCCGGTACCACCACGGATCTGATAGCGAAGCTTACCAACACCTGTATCGATAATGTAAGGCTTCTGGGTACGGCAGGAGTTTCTGCTGCTCTTTCTTCCATTGACATTTCTGACGAAAGGACCGCCCGGATCACCGATGTTCGTACCGTTCATGATCTTTCCGTCCGGGTTCTGGAAAAGCTGGGTGGTTTCAACAAGCCCTTCTTCAACAACTTACCCACCACGACCATCCGGACGCTTGCCGTCCATCTTATGCAGGGGGATATGACGAGGGAGGAGGTCAAGAACTTCGTAAAGGCTGAAGAAGAGAAGCTGAATGCACAGGGCCTCGCCAGAGAGCACAATACGGCCATGATCTATTTCCTGATGAAGAGTGAGGAAGAACAGAACGAGATCATCAGGCTGTTTTCCAAAAAGAGAAAGGACGCCAAAGGAGAATTGATCGATTCCTGGGCAGAGGTTTCAAAGAAAGCCCTTACGGAAGCCGGGGAACAGGTGACGAACCGGTCTCTTTTTGCTGAGATCATGAGAAGGGTCGGGCATCTGGACTATGTAACAAAGTATGCTCTTTCTTCGAAGGATACGCAGGAGTCGTATTTAAAGGGCTTCGATTCGGTGCGTCCGGACGGACAAAAACCCATGGAAGCGGCGAAGGCGGAATTTGCGAAACCGGTAAACCGGAATATGAAGATGACGAATCTGGCGCTGTTCCAGGAGCTCATGTTCCAGCTGAATACGGATGCGAACCGCTGGGAGATCGACCTTCAGAAGACGCTGCTTAGCACCACCTTCGATACCATGCAGAGTGTCTTCACCAACGTGCCGGATCAGATGCTGGATATTTTCTTAAAGATCGAGCGGAAAGGCCCCATTACGCAGGAAGAGATCGACCATCTGAACGAGGTCTGCAAGGCCGGCAATTTCAAGGAGCAGATGCAGACCAATATGCATGATCTGGAACTGGATCTTCTTGTGAAGCGGGACGAGATGGAAAAGAAGATCCGGGTCACCGGCTTAAAGAGCATTGAGAAAAAGCAACAGATGGAGACGGTAAAAACCGCTGTTGAAGAGAAGAAAAAGGAGATCCTGGAGGAGACCGATTTTTGGAAGAAAGGGAAACTGCTTCTGGAGCTGAACAAGCAGAGTCAGCAGATGGAGGAGAAGGGCCGCGAGGAAAAGAAAGACCTCGTCCAGAAGCTCATCGCGGATATCGTTTTTTCCAGGGACACCGGCGCCGAATCGGAAGGGGAAAACGCTCCCGGCGAAAGGATGAAGAGGATCATCAGAGCAGGCATCCCGGCGATCTCGAATCTTATCATAGAATACTCAAACGAAAAAACCAGAATGAAAAAGGAAAATCCGGATTCCAAAGATCCGATTCAGATCCCTCTTCTTAAAGAAACCCTGCAGCGTATACCTATCGGAGGAGAGGCCGGTTTCGGAGATGAATTTACAGATTCCATGGAGGAAATGCTGACCCGGCTTATTGCGGGAATTTCCGAACAAAAGGTGAATTTTATGGGGCAGGAGCAGGAACTGTCCTATATTGTGTCGGTCAGAAAGATCCCCTACGCCAGCCTTGTTACGGAGCTGGAAAAGGCGCTTGATGCCCAGTTTGAAGAGAACGGCGCGGCTTTTTCCATGCAGTTCGCCGAGGCAGAAGCGAAGATGAACAAAAGCATCGATGAGGCGACGGACATGATCCAGGAGCTTTTCAACGAGCAGCAGGGGATCAGAATCGACGCGCAGGGGAAGCTTTCCGTTCAGGAAAAGGAGGACGAGGGAAAGGTCAATCGCAGAAGCAATCTCCCGGCCATCGAGCGGGAAAAACGAAATCTGGAATTTTCCATGCAGATGGCTAAATACCAGAATGATCTTTTGCGGGTCTTAAACGGTGGCAACATGAATGAGGCAAAAAGGATCTTAACTGAGATACCGATCTTTGCGGAACTGGTCTATCCCATTGATGATACAAAACCCGTAGAGGAAGAATGTTCCCGGATCCGGGATTCACTCGCAAGCTTTCGGGGGGTTCTCGGTATGGGCGGAGATCCGGTTTATGCGCTTACCGCGGATTACAATGTGAAGACGCTTCCGCCGGAATTTTACAAAGGGAAGATCGAGGAATACAGTACGATCACGCGCTCTCAGGCGTTGAAGGGATTAAACGGCGCCACCACCGATGACAGCGACCGGCTTTTGCAGAGCCCGCCCATGAAAGCGTCTGCCGCAGCCGCTAAGATCATTGACCGGATCAGGGCTCTTGCGGATGCGAAACCGGAAGAGCTTCAGCAGAAATACGAAGCGATGAGAAATGCCTGGCGGGACGGCCTTTCCGATATCACCAGCCTTAAGAATTCTTATCTCTATACCAATACAAGAGAAACGGTCAGATATCTTCTTACGGAAAAAGCGTTTATCCTTGATGAAAACAAAAAGATCACAGGGGTGAAAGACAGGGATGCGCTTCTTCAGGCCGTGGAAGAGGCAGAGAGTTATCTTTGCGGTATTTCCAAACTATACCGGGATTATGAAACCTGTCAGAAAGCGAAGACCGGGGATGCAGAGGCGATGAAAAAAGCGGACGCGGCGGAAAGCAGCTTCATCGATACGTTTATGCAGATGAACCGGCAGAGCGCAGTGGGACGTTTTGAAATGACACTGGTCGCTTTGAATAATCCCAATCCGCTGTACATGGAGATCACAAGAAAAATGCTGGAACCCTATTTTTCGGACAGGGCAAATTACGGCGATGAGCTTCGCAGAGCATACAATGATTACATGAGCGGCAGCCAGGAATACCAGAACCTCGAAAATGAACTGTACAGATTATACGACGCTGAGAAAAGGGAAAAGGCGATCAGGGAACAGAATCCGGATTACCTGCAGAAGGTGGCAAGACTGAAGGAGATCGAGACGGATTCCGTCAAGGCCAAACAGGATCTCGCCTGGTATTTCTATAAGGTGACCGACAACCGGCTGAAGATCCGGGAATGGCTGGCCGGCGGCGGTGAGAAGGAAGATGATCTTTTCCGGAAGCCGCAGAATGTGGAAGAAGGCCGTAAGATGCTGGAAAAGATGGTGGCAAATGTAGCTGCAGGCAGTGAAGGTACCGGCAAATTCGTGAAGCTCGTCATGGGGCAGTACTTCAAAAAAATGTCCATCCAGGATAAGCGCGCCATGATCGCTTCCGTCCTGCGGGAAAAGAGAAACACGATCACGGTGGGAGGAAAACAGGTTTTTGATCCCGAGGAGGATCTGTACGCCGGCTTCATCAGCGGGTATCTGAAGGGCGCAGGACCCCTGTTCCAGAAAATGCTGCAGGGACTTCCGGAGTCAGCGCTTCCGAAGGAATTCCGAAAAGCCTTATCGGACATGAAATCGAATCTTGCCCATATTCCGGAAGAAGTAGTGCAGGCAAGACTTTCCGCGCTGGCTACGGAATCGAAGGATATCTCTCGTATCGAAGTGGTGAGGTCTCTGGGTGCCGCATCCGTGGGCGAAACCTTCCTTTGCAGGATCTACGGGCCGAAGATGAAGGAAGGCAAGGAGGCAGTGGTGAAGATCCTGCGCCCGGAAGTCAAAAACCGGATGGATCGGGAAAAAGCCTTCATGCTGGAATGCGCAAAGAATACCGATAAGGGGATGGAGCTTACCTATCTCGGAAAGCTGAAGAATATTACCGAAGAACTGGACTTTACCCTTGAGGCGAAAAATATCCAGACCGGCTCGATCTACAATAAAGCCCTTGATAAGAAAAAGAAGACGGATGATGTGGAAGCTATGAAGCTCAGTGATCTGGTCAAGCCTTCCTCCAATGTCATGATGCTGGAAAAGGCAGATGGCCAGACGCTGAACAAATATATGGACGATACCCATGCGATCCATAACAGCATTCTGGAGAAAAACTGCAAGCGGGATGCCTTCGGGAAACTGATCTACCGGGTGGATCCGCTGACCGGGGAAGAGCGGAAGCTGGGAGGAAACGACCTGATCAACGCTGAAGAAGAACGGCAGAAGCTGGTGGATCGGATCGCAGCGCTGAAGAAGAGGAAAGAGCATCTCATTACCCTGTCAAAAAAATGGACTTACGAGGGGATCTTCGGGGAAGGCTTTTACCATGCGGATCTGCATTCCGGCAATATTCAGGTCAGTGATGAGAAGGTAACGGTCCTGGATTTCGGTAACTGCACGAAACTGACCGATGCACAGCAGACCGGCATCATCCGGATGATGGTCTCTGTGATCGCCGGTTATGCGGATACCTTCCGGGATGAGTTCTTAAAACTGATGACGGATACGCCGAAGGAGATCATAGAAAAGAACAAAGCAGAGTTTACCCGTGTTATCCGGCACATTTTTGAATGCGGAGACAATGATGATGCCGCACTTCGGATCATGGCCATCATCTCCTATGCGTCAAAGCTGGGCTTCGAGATCCCGAGGGCTGTGAACGACTTTGCGGATGGCGCTCTCCGCCTGCAGAACAGCGTGGATTCCATAGATGAGGCGATCAGGCTTTTACAGGAGGATGTTCTGGCCATCGGACAAACCTTCCAGTCTCAAAACGTGGGAGATAAAGATCTGGATATGGTATCCTTCGTCAGCGAACAGGCCGGAAACTGGATCAACGCACCCAGAAATGATCTGATCGTAAAGCAGATGACGCTGACCGGGCTGGATCAGGATACGTTTAAAGAACAGCTGGACAAACTGATCGCAAATGAGATTCCCCGGCTTGAGTTCGAGACACAGTATATGCAGGAAGCCGAAGACGGACTGAAGCAGCAGTTCAAGAACTTCTGCACCGTTGCTTTTGACCAGTCCAAATCTGCAGAGGAAAAAGCGGCTGCGAAGGAAACTTTTGCGGAAAGCTACGTCAATGCGGTGAAACAGCGCTATGGCGGGGATGCCGCTGTGACGGCACTTCAGAACAGGCAGCAGGAAAGACTGAACAAGATCTTTGCGCTGGATGCTGAAACGCTTGCAAAATATAAGAGGGATAAGCAAAAGCGCGGAATCGATCCGCAGGCCGAGATGTATGAATCTACGGAAAAGAATCTGGCAGGCTTCTTTGCGGATGAAAAATACGGCGCCGAACTGAAGATGTCCTATAACAAGCTGAAGCAGCTTCATGCGGAGGCGCTTGCAAACGGAAATGACGGAGCAGCGCTGCAGGAAGAAAAGAACCGGTTCCTTGTAACTTTGAATAAGATCAATGTGAAAAACCTGGCACGGCTTCTTGCGATCCGAAAGTCAAATGACCTGGATTCGGCGAAAAGAGCTGTTGGCAGCTTCCAGGCGGCTATGGGAGAAACGATCCGCTCGAAGATGATGAGCGTGCTGTGGCAGATGGGGATCCCGAAAGCCTCTGCCATCGTTGCGGGGATGGCCTGGGATAACATCAAAGAGTTTTTCAGTTTCAAGAAGGAGCCTGCCCAAAACAATAATAATGCGAACAATAACAATGCGGACGATAACGAGGATGACGAAGACGAATAGGACGAAATGCTTTTGGAGGTCAATAAACAGAAACTATGAATATTGTGGAACTTTCAACAGACAATATTGTCTCTTTTCTTCAATTCGTACCGGAGGACATTGCGGATCATATCGGCAGGATCTTCCATCATGGAATGATCGCGGTGGAAGGAGATACCCCTTTAGCCGGTATGGCATGGGAACTGAAAAACATGCTGGAGGACGCGCCGAAGGAAAGCAGGATCCTGTGGCTTAAAGCAGAGGATGAAACGGCAGCGGCCGAACTTTTTGAAAGGTATACGGAAGACATCGCTCTTGATGATGTGGAAAGATCCTGTTACACCATTCCGGCGGCTCCGGACAGCAGAGAAAAGGAATTTTTAGAGGCACAGGGTTTTACATCGGAGCTTACGGAAGGGGATGAGATCTCGGCCACACTTGACCAGATCTCGGAGATTCCTCTGATGAAAAAAACGAAACCGGATCCTTCGATCAAAACACTGATGTCTGTCAACCAGGCAGCGTTTTCGGCAACGGCAAGAAGGATGGCGGGAAAGGGACATCGGGGCATCTGTGAGGATCTTATCTATTTGCCGCGGATGTATTTTGAAAATGATGTCTCCTGCTTCTATGAAGAGGACGGTCAGATCCGGGCGCTCCTCCTGTTCCACAGACTTCCCTCCGGGAACCTCAGGGTGGTATTGATGGCGGCTATCGGAAAAGACGCAAACCAGCTTCTTGTAAAACTGATGAAGAATGCGCTTATGGAAGTGGAGGAGCTGTATCCCCCTGACACGAAGATCTTCATTGACCGGCATAATCTCGCCACGCTCGCGCTGGGGGAAAAGCTGTTTCCAAATGAGATCGGTATGCCGATCTATATCGGCAGCAGAAAGGAGGGACAATGACAGTAAAAAAAGAAAAGGCAGACGGTGTTCTCACGGTTTCGGTGGAAGGCTCTATCGATGTGAAGACCGCGCCGGAACTGAAAGAATCGCTGAACGGAGAACTCGAGGATGTGACGAAAGTCATCTTTGATCTTTCTGAAACGGCATATACTTCATCTGCGGGGCTCAGGGTAATCCTCGGCACATACCAGACCATGAGTAAAAAAGGCGGCCGGATGATACTGCGCCACGTGAACGAAGTCTTTTATAATGCATTGAAATCCGCAGGATTTACACAGTTTCTGGAGATAGAGAATTGAAGAAAAAACAATCCGGACTGGCAGCTAAGCTGATCCGCATGATCATCATCGTTATTTTCATTCTGACCGCCGCTGTTACCATGGTTTTTGTTCTGCGTTCGCATGAGATGGAGCATATCGCGGAAGAAGAAGGAAAAGAATTGAGCCTGCAGGTGGAAAAGATGACCAGAGAAGGGCTCAACAACGTCTTGAAGGATGCCGTTGAGAAACAGAAGAACGGGGAACTGACGGGAGAGGAGCTTCTGGCAGAGCTGATCAAAGCAGATCTGCTGACGCATACCTTACAGGCAGTGAAACAAGTGGAACTCACCGAAAACATGAAGCAGCGGATCCGAAGTGTCTTTCACTTTAACCTGACCCTGATCCTCGTCATTTCGGGAGCCCTTCTGGTCCTTTCCATATTGGCCGCAAGCCGGCTGGCAAAAAAAAGAGTGGCGCCAATCAATCATATGACATCAAGGATCAAGGACCTCTCCGGGGAAAATACGGTCTTTGAAATGGAGGAGATCTATAAGACCGGAGACGAGATCGAGACGCTGGCAGGGGCTTTCGCAGAACAGTCCGGTAAGCTTAAGGACTATGTGGAAGAAAACCTGCGGATCACGCTGGAAAAGGAGAAGATCGACACGGAACTGGCGCTTGCGGCGCAGATCCAGGAATCCATGCTCCCGCGAAGCTTTCCGGCATTTCCGGATCGGAAAGAATTCGATCTTTTTGCAAAAATGGTTCCCGCAAAAACCGTGGGTGGCGATCTCTACGATTTCTTTCTTGTGGATGAAGACCATCTTGCCGTTGTGATCGCGGATGTCTCAGGCAAGGGGATCACGGCAGCGCTTTTCATGGCACTCAGCAAGCAGGCACTGCAGAGCAGGCTGATGCAGCATGGAGGCGATGTGAAGAAGGCGATGGAAGAGGCGAATAACCTCCTGTGCGAAGAGAGTGTGGAGGATATGTTTGTCACGGTCTGGATGGGTGTACTTTGCCTTTCTGACGGAAAGCTCACTTTCGTGGATGCGGGCCACGACCTTGCGGCAGTCAGCCGGCAGGGCGGTGATTTCGCATTTTGTGAAGATAACCACGGGATCGTTCTGGCAGCCTTTCCCGGATGGGAGTATGAAATCACCGAGATCAGCCTCAAACCGGGCGACAAAGTATTCCTGTATACGGACGGGGTTACGGAGGCCCATAACAGGAAAAATGAAATGTTCGAAGAGAGGGGAATGCTATCGGCGTTAAATGAGGATCCGTCGCTCACGCCAAAGGAACTGGATGAAAGAGTGAGAAGCCGCATCGCCGGATTTGTCGGCGATGCAGAACAGTTTGATGATATCACGACCCTGTGCTTTCAGTATTTCGGAAAGGAAGGATGTTAACTATGGACAGTAAACAACTGGATGAACAGAGACGCAGCCTGTTTGCAGCACTGGAAAAGGAGTTCGCGGATGAGCTCGTGCCCGCACAGCATAATCAGGACGGGGAAGGCCGATTCGACAGCCTGACTTTGTTTTTGGAGGATCTTACAGGGGCAGGGAATGAAACCATCGGTGAATTCTTCTTCCTGCCTTTTGTGGACAGTGACAAGGCCGATCTGCAGATCTTTGTGAATTATTTCACGATCGCGGAGGAGATCGATGAAGAAAATCTTTCGGAGCTTCTCGCCGCGGCTTCCATCCTGAATGCCACGATCCCTGTGGGCGCCTTCGCAGTGGATGCGGAGTCAAAGTCTCTTATCTACCGGCATGCGTACGAAATGCCGCTGCCGCTTTCGGCTGAAGCCCTAAAAGACCTTGTAGACCTGTCCATGGGAACGGCAGTGCAGACACTGCAGACGTTCGGTTATATGCTTTTAGAGGTCAATGACGGAGAACGGAATGCAGAAAGCCTCCTCAGGACTATGGTTCCTGATAAGTAAAGAAGAAGGAGAACAGCCTTGAGTCTTGAAAGAGTAGAAGTAAGACAAAGAAGCCGCAGTGACGGCAATATCCAAATTCGCCATGATCTGCCGGAGCAGCTGGTAAACGGACAGGCGCAGCCCCTGCAGCAGGATCAGGGACAGTCCGTTCAGGAGACGATCCGGCAGCAGAGCGCTGTTTTTACCGAAGCGAAGGAAGAAGGCCGGTCGGAGGAATTTCTGGAAGTAAAACGGGCGCTGGAGGATTACGATGGAGAGCTTCGTTTCGGCACCGGTCAGTTCACAAAATATCTTCGTCTTCATGAAGCCCTGACCGTGTATATCGAAAGCCACAGAAATGCCGGCTCGGAAGCCGGGATCGAGAGACTGGCAGCAGCGGTTAATCTCAGACGGGCCCTGGATCTGACGGCAAAAAAGATGCTGAAGGATAACGGAGCTGTTATAGAGAAGAATGAGCAGATCGAGGCGGATAAGAAGGAGCAAAAAGCCGCGGCACAAAATGTCGTCGACATGCTGGATCATTATCAGAGATACTGCAGAAAACTCACGGAGGATATGCTGTCTTCCCGTGAAGAGAAGCTTCGCAGCCAATGGAATGTCTTCAAAAC
>JAEESA010000374.1 GCA_016286115.1 Lachnospiraceae bacterium | reverse complement strand
ACCCTGTCGCATCAAGATACGACACGCCGCTGTCGGTGGAGATAAAAAGCGTCCCGTCGTTCAGGTAATTCAGGTTATTGATGCAGTTCACATTCTCGCACGTCATGACGTCCAAAACCCGCAGCTTATCCCTGGCGACGTCATAAGAATAGATATGGTTTGTGGAAGTACCGACCATCAGCGTTCCGTCCGGCGCGAAGGCACAGCAGTTGAAAACCTCCTCCGTATTCGGTGTCTGCAGCATGGACAGGACCTCTCCGTTTTCCAGAAGAAAGAGGCGTCCGTCCGAAGTGACCGTCGCCACATGCCCATTCCGGTCTGCGGCAATGCTGTCGGCATAGTTTACTTCCTCCAGCGTGTTCGACGCCTGGAGGCCATTGTTCATCACCAGCGTCTGCATGCAGCCGGTGGTGCCGACATAGTAAAGGCCGTCGGAGGCGCGGATGATGCAGCGCACGGAATCGGAAGGAAGCCCGGTCGACTGGTCCAAAACATTGACCACATTTTCCCGGATCACAATGGACAGGCCGTTATCATTTGTTCCGATCCATAAACGCCCTTCTTCATCCACATAAAGGCAGTTCACATTCTTGACGGATTCGTAATTATCCACCCAGCGGAACTCCCTTCCGTTATAACGGTAAAGCCCCGCATAGGTTCCGATCCATAAAACGCCGTCATTTGTCTGCGCGATGTCGTTGGCTTCGCCGCAGGGAAGCCCGTTGTTGCTGCTGTATATGCTCTGCACATAGTCGTTATAATCCGTGGTTTTCTGTACCGTTCCCGCCTCGGCCCTCGCCGGGATCAAAAGAGCAAGAGCCAGGAGCAGGCCTAAAAGGGTTGTAGCCTTTCCCACATTCCCCTGCTGGATCCTCTTCTCTTCATTAATGCGGTTCTGGTGCCTTCGGAAGCACACAATTAAGTACACGGCAGCGATCGTAAGCACCTTATCGGCGAACTCGAGCGCAAGCTGCCCCATGATATCGCAAACGACAGTGGGCCACCCCCTGCTCATCAAAAACTCGATCACGCCGTCTCCCCATTTATTGCCGGTATACCCGTCGGCAAGCAGCAGGTTCACCGGAATGGACACGACGAGAGCCGCCAGCATGACGATCGAGGCGGCTTTCATAAACCCATAAAACCGGTCAAACCAGTTCCGCTTCGACGCGATCCCGACGATCACGCCTAAGATCACACTGGTGATGCCGTATGCTGCGGAAAGGCTGTTGACGGCAGCATAAGCAAGGTTCCCGGTCAGACCCACCATTGCACCGCAGACCGGTCCGCCGACAAAGGCGCAGAGCGCCGTCCCGAAGGAATCCGCCCACAGCGGCAGCTCCAGCCAGGCCGAAAGCAGCTTTCCGCCTATGTTTAAGCCTAAACACAAAGCGACAAATAATATGATCTTCCAGGTTTTCCAGTCCTTCATCTCGATGAGTTCCCCCGATCCTTCCAAGATTAAAAACCAGTATTACTATTCACGGCCTTCAATACCGTATTACAGACCAGTCACAATTATATCACAAAACGAACAAACCTGTGAATAGATGTCTGTATTTTTCCCAAAAACTGTGCTATAATGATTACGATATTATGCGATTTACACAAAGACTATTGGACAGTAAAGGCTGAAGATAATGCGCATGAAAAAGAAAACCCTTCATCCCAACCGAAGACTGGCAGCGTTGATCCTGTGCCTCATTGTGGCGGCAGGCGTGTTCTTCCCTGTCAGCGCCTATTCCCAAAACACCGTAAAGACGGTGCGGGTCGGCTGGTATGAATCGCCCTTCAACAGCACGGGCGATAACGGGCGCCTCTCCGGTTACGCCTACGAATATCAGAATAAGATCGCCGCGTATACCGGCTGGGAATACGCCTATGTAAAGGGCAGCTGGACGGACCTGATGGAGATGCTCGTCAACGGCGAGATCGATCTGATGAGCGACGTTTCCTACACAAAAGAGCGCGCGGAGAAAATGCTGTTCCCGGATCTTTCGATGGGAACGGAGGAATACATTATCTTCATCGCGCCCGGAAATATGGAGATCACCGCCGAGGATCTTTCTACGCTGAACGGAAAACGGGTCGGCGTAAATAAAGGCAGCATCCAGTCGGGGTTCTTCCGGGAATGGATCGAGGAGCACAATGTCGATCCGGTCGTAGTCGAATTAAACAGCACGGAAGTGGAATCTTTAGACCTTCTGTACAGCGGCGTGCTCGACGCCTATATCACGCTGAACGCATACGGGGATCCGCAGCGCCTCGTCCCGGTCTGCAAGATCGGTTCCTCCGATTTTTACTTTGCCGTCAATAAGGACCGGCCGGATCTTCTGGCGGACCTGAACGCGGCGATGAGCCGGATCCAGGACGAGGATCCTTACTATAACGACCGGATGTTTGAAAAGCATGTGCAGCGTTTTGGTTCCAACGCATTTTTAACGGCAGAGGAACAGGACTATCTCGCGCAGCACGGCAAGATCCGGGTCGGTTACCAGGACAATTACATGGCGTTCTGCGCCAGCGATCCCGAAACGGGTGAGCTTACCGGGGCG
>JAEESA010000373.1 GCA_016286115.1 Lachnospiraceae bacterium | reverse complement strand
ATCTGGCTTTCCATATCCGAGCTGTCGTGATACGAACGATCCCAGAAAAGCCCTTCGTAGTGGATGAGGCGCGTCGGATCCGCCTTGCGGATAAACTGGCTCATCTCAAAGATCACCTTCCCGCCAAAGGACTCATTCCCGAGCGACCAGATCAGGATCGAAGGGTGATTACGGTTCTTTTTGATCATCGAATTCACGCGGTCAATAAGATGCTCCTGCCACTCCTCGTGATCCTTCGGCACAATGTAATCCTCCGGCCTTCTCTTCTGCCCAACCGCTTCCCACGATCCGTGCGTTTCCATATTGTTTTCCGCGATCATGTACAGCCCGTAGATATCGCACAGCTCATAGATCGCCGTATCGTTCGGATAATGGCTGGTGCGGATCGCATTGATGTTGTGCTGCTTCATGAGGATAATATCCTCTTCCAGCGCTTTCCTGTTCGGCACGCGTCCGATCGTGGAGTCAAAATCATGCCGGTTGACGCCCTTGAATACGATCCTTTTTCCGTTCAGCATCATAACGCCGTTCTTCATCTCAAAACGGCGGAAACCGACGAGATACCGGACGACCTCGCAGATCTTTCCGTTGGTCCCGGAAAGCACGACGGTCAGCTCATAAAGTGCGGGCTTTTCCGCGCTCCACAGATGCGGATCTTCAACCTCGATCACCTCTTTATAAACACCGCTTTTCACCGGCTCCGAATCTCCATGGAACAAAAGGTCTTCGCCGGTCAGATGACATTCGATCCGACCCTCACCGGAAAGCTCCGCTTCGATCCTGCATTTCCCCTTATGAAAGTCGTCTGCAAGAGACGTCGTGATCTTCAGATCCCGCACATGCAGCTCCGGTTCCGTGTAAAGAAACACATCGCGGAAGATCCCCGAGAAACGGATAAAGTCCTGGTCCTCGCACAACGACCCGGAAGTAAACCGGAACACTCTCACCGCCAACCGGTTTGTTCCCGAAAAAAGCGCCTCCGTCAGATCAAAATCCGCCGGATCAAACGAATCCTCGCTGTAACCGATATAAACCCCGTTCAGCCACAAAGCAAAGCCGCTTTCCACGCCCTGGAAGGAAATGCAGACGCGCTGCTTTTTCCAGGCCTTCGGAACCGTGAAATCCAGCACATAATCCGCGACCGGATTGAATTCCTCCGGGATCTCTCCGGAAACGATATCTTCCCGTCCGTCCCAGGGATACTGTGTGTTCACATACTGCGGAACACCATAGCCTTCCATCTGGATATGCGCCGGCACGCGGATCTCATCCCAGGCCGAGACATCATAATTTTCCCTGAAAAAATCCTTCGGGGCCGAGGCCGGATTCACCGAATGATGAAATTTCCACACCCCGTTCAGGCTCTTCCTGAGACTCGTACGTCCCGCATAGCATTCCTCCAGAGTCTTATAACAAACATGGTCCGAATGTGCCTCCAGCCGGTTCTGCTGAAACACTCTTGGATCCTTCACGATCCCAAAATCAAATTCTGCCATTTGCTCCTCCTTTATAGTTAAAAATCGGAGGGCCGCTGCACGGGTGTGCAACAGCCCCTCGGTGAAAACGGGATTATTTCACAGACCCTGATATTCCTTCTGCAAATTGCTTCTGCAGTACGAAGAATATGATGATCGTCGGCAGGGTACTGAACAGAACCCCCATCATCAGCATCCCGTAGTCAATGGTATATCCGTTGGCCAGGTTCGCGATCAGGATCGGCATCGTCTGCGCCCTGTTGTCCGTCATGACGACTCTGGGCCACAGATACGCGTTCCAGGAATTCATGAAAGTCACAACCGCGGCTGCTGCGTAAGTGGACTTCATGACCGGCATATACATCCGGAAGAAGATCGCGAATTCAGACAGTCCGTCGATGCGGGCTGCCTCCATGATGTCCGGTGGGAAGTTCCTCGAATTTTGTCGGAACATCATGATCATAAATGGCGTGGATATACCCGGAAGCACGAAACCGAGAACGTTGTTCAAAAGATGCATTTTGCTCATCATTGTGAACAGCGGGATCATCGTTGCAACGCCGGGGATCATCATGGCCATCAAAAGGATTGCAAACAAAATGTCTTTTCCCTTGTCATGATATAGCTCAAAACCATATCCTGCTAAAGAGCAGACAAAAATACAAAGTATTGTCTGGGCTGTTGAGTAAAGACAGGAGTTGCCAAATGACTTCCACAGGTTTGTAGATGCCACAAGGTTGTTAAAGTTTTCTACCATGTGAGTACCAAACCACAGTTTTCCTCTTGAAACATCAACAGTTACGTTTGTTGCAGCTGTGAACATCCAGTAAAGAGGAAATACTGAGAAAAATGAAGCTATCACAAGAAATATATATGTTGGTATAAGTCTTCTCTGAGTTGCACTCTTGTTGTATTTTTTCTTAGTCTTAGTCACGTGTATCACCTACTTTCAGGTTAATGATTGCAAGGATTGCAACAAGGATGAAGAAGAAGAACGACATAGCCGATGCGTAACCGAAATTCGCGACACCCTGTCCGAAGGAGTTGTTGTAAATATAGTGGGACATTGTGATCGTCGAGTTC
>JAEESA010000372.1 GCA_016286115.1 Lachnospiraceae bacterium | reverse complement strand
CGACGATATCATCCACGAAAGTAAAGTCACGTTTCATATCGCCGTAATTGAAGATTTTGATTTTCTGCCCGGCCGCCAGTTTCTGCGTGGCGGAATAATAGAACATATCCGGCCGTCCGGCAGGGCCGTATACCGTAAAGAAACGCAGCCCGGTGGAGGGAATGTTATAGAGCTTGGCATAACAATGAGCCAGAAGCTCATCACTTTTCTTTGTGGCAGCATATAAAGAAATCGGATGATCTACTTTATCGTCCGTGCTGAAAGGGACCTTTGTATTGCCGCCGTAAACCGATGACGAAGAAGCATATACGAGATGCTCGACGCCTTTTGCCCCATTATAATATGAATGCCTGCAGGCCTCAAGGATATTATAAAAGCCGATCAGGTTTGATTCGATATATATGTCCGGGTGATCGATGCTGTAGCGGACCCCCGCCTGCGCAGCCAGGTTGACTACGATATCCGGCCGGTACTCATCAAAAACCTTGTCCACCAGCTCTTTATCCGCAACGCTTCCCTTAATGAATACATGAGCAATGCCTTCACTCTGCAGCGCGTTGATCTGCCGGAGCCTGTATTCCTTCAGCGCCGGATCATAGTAATCATTCATGTTGTCGAATGAAATGATCGTGCCGTTTTTCATCAACAGAGGATCGGAAAGCAGCCTCATTACGAGATTGGCGCCGATAAATCCCGGCGATCCGGTGACGAGAACAGTCTTTTTGTCGATCGCGATGTTTTCCTTTATCATAGCCTCCATCAATCCCTTCCGAAATATATTCCATAATAACTCTCATATCCTGATTTGCAAAGAGGGGAGGCTCCTTTCTCTTGTAAGTCGCCGTGCAAAGTGATATTGTATTATAATGAGTTTTTGCGTGGGCCAAGAAGATGGAAATGAAAGAAAAGCAGGACGTTGAAAAACTTTTGCGGGAGGGGAACACCGTGCAGTTCCCGCCCACAGGCTGGTCTATGTATCCCCTGATCATCGGGGGGCGGGATCAGGTGGTGGTCGCGCCGGTCGGGGAGAAGCCGTTGAAGAAGGGCGAGGTGCTTCTGTACCGGCGGCCGGGAAGTAAATTGATCCTGCACCGGCTGGTGAAAAGAAAGCCGGAGGGGCTTTTCTTTACCGGAGATAATCAGACCGAGATCGAAGGCCCGCTGCCGGAGAGCGCGGTGGCCGGAAGGCTCGTCGGCTATGTCCGGAAAGGAAAGAGCCATACCACGAAGAACGTATTTTACCGGGTCTATTCGGGACTCTGGCTCCTGGCGCTGCCGCTTCGGCCGGCGGCCTGGGCGTTTATGCGCGGGATGAGAAAACTCTTTGGGAGGAAGGGATAATGGAAAAAGGAGGAGCCGCAGGGGCTCTGTTTCGGTTTTTGAATAAGATGGCGGATATTATTATCCTGAGCATTGTCTTTGTGCTGACCTGCATCCCGGTGGTGACGATCGGAACCAGCGGGACTGCGCTGTATTACACGGTGCAGAAGGTGGTGAAGCGGGATCACGGGTATCTTTTGAAGGAATATTTCCGTTCCTTTAAGGAGAATTTCAAGCAGACCCTGCTGATCTGGCTTGTGATGCTTCTGATCGCGCTGGCAAGCGCGACGGCGTTTCTGATGTTGAACGAATACCGGATCATGGGATATTTTTTCGGGAACTTCTTCGTGATCCCGGGAGCGATCCTTCTCCTTCTCGCGGCGTACGCGATCCATGTGTTTGCTTATATCGCGCGGTTTGAAGGGACGACAAAGGATGTCTTAAAGACTTCGGCGCAGATCGCGATCATGAACCTGCCGAAGACCGTGGCCTGCACGATCATTTTCTTCGCGAGTATTGTGGCGATCCTTTATGTCCTGCCGCTCTTTATCATCATTCCGGCAGTGGCCTGCCTCCTCATCAATGTGATGCTGGAGAGCATCTACCGGAAATACATGTCCGATGAGGAGCTGGCGGCGGAAGAAGAGAAGGATAATGAAGAAAAGAGTCCTATGTAAGCTTTGCTTGAAATATAGAAGAGGATAGGCTATAGTATAGGGAAATGCTTAAGGAGGCAGTATTTGGATAATTATATCAAAGTCGTGGTGGACGCCATGGGCGGGGATAACGCCCCGGGGGAGATCATCAAAGGGGCTGTGGAGGCCCTGGCCGCCGCGGAGGATATCAAGATCCTTCTGGTGGGACAGGAAGAAATACTGAAGAAGAACCTGGAACAGTATACCTACGATAAGGACCGTCTGACCGTGGTCAACGCATCGGAAGTGATCGAGATGGCGGAACCGCCGGTGAAGGCCATTCGCAGGAAGAAAGACAGTTCCATCGTGGTTGGCATGAAGCTGGTCCGGGATAAGGAAGCAGACGCGTTTGTTTCCGCGGGAAGCACCGGAGGCGTGCTGGTCGGAGCGCAGCTTTTGATCGGCAGGATCCGCGGGATCGAACGGCCGCCGCTCGCGCCCCTCATTCCGACGGAAAACGGGGTGTCGCTTCTCATCGACTGCGGCGCGAATGTGGATGCCCGGCCGGATCATCTCGTACAGTTTGCGGAGATGGGATCGATGT
>JAEESA010000371.1 GCA_016286115.1 Lachnospiraceae bacterium | reverse complement strand
CAAAGACCTGGGAGTTTCCGTACTTTTATAATCTGGTGGATCAGTACCGGCATCTTGGCGACTTTAATGACGGCTACGCGTATAACATGATGTTCGTCGGACCCGGCTGGATGAATAAAATGGGACGGTGGGAGGCACCGTATGAGCTGCTTTTAAAGTCCTATGAGGATGGCTGCGCCTATTATGGGAAGCTGAAAAAAGAAGGGAAGCTCATCGACCTTACGATGGCGGAATTTGCCGATTTTTACCGGGAAAAGAAGAGCTATTCCACGCCGGAATGCGCCCGGTGGAGAGACATTCTTTACGGGTGCGATAAGCAGCTCTTTTGGTACGCGGATCCCTATATGAGAGTGTGTGCGAACATGGACCAGGGCGGCGCGATCGTGGATCTTCGGCCCTATGCGGCGAAGCTGGAATGGCCGGTCGGGATCGGAACAAAGCATGTGCAGGACGCAAGTTATCCCTTCCTGATCCAGGAAAAATACAGAGCCGGATACTTTACGCATTATGCCGGGGAGGGGACGATCCGCAGCGCGAAGCTTTCCTGTAACGGAGAGGAAGCCGACCTTGCTTTGTGCAGGACCAAGGCGCATTTCTCGGAAGAAAATAAAGACGGAAAGACGGACCGGATATTGACGCTGGATCCTGTGGATATCGAGTTTTCTGATCTGACCGTTAAGCTGCAGACGAAGCTGATCTTTTCGGAAGGGTCTTCCGACATCAAGATCGAACGCCACATCCTTTCGATGAGTGATCCGAACGCGAAGGTCGAGCTGAATGAATACATGGTGGCCTGCTACGGAACGACCGAGTATCCCGAGGATATGAACGGGATCGTGCTGAACGCGAAGGGGGATACGGAAGAAACGATTACGTATGAGTACAAATGCCGGGAAGCATCGGTGCAAAACGGGAAAGAGGCATCGGCCGTGATCGGTGCGATCAAAACCCGCGTTGCCTTAAAGACAGAGGATGCGGGCGCGGAATGTTATATCCGCGAAGGGTACGCGTTTTCCCCGATGTTTACGCTCGGGATCAGAAACACGATTGACGGATCAAAGGAAAAGGAGGTGCTTACGACATGGCTCAGTCTGGAAAGGGCAAACTGAATTACCGGTGTCCGGCCTGCTTTATGAGGGATCTGGACATTGACATGTTTTATGATAAGGACAAGGATGAGTATTACTGCATCCGCTGTCAGTTCCTCGGGAATGAGGAAAAGGTGCTGGCCTGGAACGAAAAGATCCGGGAAAAATACGGCGCGATGAATATCCGTTATACGGATTTTGATTTTTAAGGAAACGTTGACAAAAGCGTTTCCCACGCGAAACGACATAGAAAACGGAGCTTTATCATTCGGACAGACCGGGGCCGCTTCGTCGGTGAGTATTTGCTTTGAGGGTGTAAGAAGATTAGTTTGACATGAGCAGAAAGAAGAAAGAAACCATTGAATTCAGGTTCTACGAGATCCCCCAGAAGGAGAGTGCGCTTGCTCTTCTGGGGGACAAGTGGATCCGAAAATACGGGGACGGGATCAAAAACCAGCACTTCCATAATCTCTATGAGATCGGGCGGTGCCGTGGGGGAAAGGGGATCCTTATCCTGGACGGGAAAACGAGAGAGTATAAATCCGGCGACATGACCTTTATCCCTGCCAATTTCCCGCACACGACCTACAGCGAGAAGGTCTGTTTCTGGGAGTATCTCTATATCGACGCCCAGGCTCTTTTGCAGGCGATGTATCCGGACAATCAGCCGCTGGCGCGGGAAATGACACTGGAAGTAAAGCGCCAGGCCATCTTTCTGCCGGCAGGGGTCATGCCCGGTCTCGTGGAAGCAGCGAACCGGATCATGGAAGAATACCGGAATAAGAAGCCCTATTACCGTGAGATCACGCGTAATCTTTTAAAGGCATTTCTGATGGGAGTTTTGCGCCACCTCCGGGATCAGGACGCGGAGCAGGAAGAGAGGTCCGACTCCTTCATGACCCAGATCAAACCGGCGCTGGAGTTCGCGGAAGCGAATTACCAGGATGCGGTAAAGGTGGCGGATATGGCGGCGGTCTGCTCGCTTTCCGAAACGCATTTTCGAAGACTGTTCGAGGACTGCATCAATATGCATCCGATGGATTATCTCAACATGGTGAGGATCCAGAAGGCCTGCGAGATCATGCGAAGGACCGATCATTCCATGGATCAGGTCGCGGCGGAATGCGGTTTTCTCACCACGTCCACCTTCAACCGGAATTTCAAGAAATTCCTCAATTCCTCACCTTATCAGTGGAAAAAGAGCAAAGACAACTTCGAGGCCAAGATTTTTGACTCCAGAGTCATGCCCCTGCCGGGCTGGTAAACGGATCCCGGCCGCGCAAACCGCCCCGGGTAGGGTGTTTTTGCCCGATTTTGCCGACCCGGAAGCAAACTTGGACGGGAATTTTGACTTTCGTCAAATCGACGACTGCCGTTTTTGACAAAATCATGGTCGGATTTGCAAATAATGGTCGAATTTGCGCGTTTTACCGTTGAATTTTTGGCAATTTCCGTTTTCTGGTTAGTTATAATGACAAAT
>JAEESA010000072.1 GCA_016286115.1 Lachnospiraceae bacterium | reverse complement strand
CTATTCCTGGGGAACGGCCGTCAACGTCATGCCGATGGTCTTCGGTAAACTGAATAATGAATCCGGTACCGGCGTTGCGTTCACGAGAGATCCCGCTACAGGCGAAAAGAAGCTGATGGGCGAATTCCTGAAGAATGCACAGGGCGAAGACGTTGTGGCCGGCGTGCGTACGCCGATGCCCATCACCCAGATGGAACAGGAATTCCCGGAAGCGTATGAGGAATTTGTTAAGGTCTGCAACACGTTGGAAGACCACTATAAAGATATGCAGGATATGGAGTTCACGGTGGAGAACAAGAAGCTCTACATGCTCCAGTGCCGGAACGGCAAGCGTACCGCGCAGGCAGCCTTAAAGATCGCCTGTGACCTCGTGGACGAGGGCATGCGGACAGAGGAAGAAGCCGTTGCGATGATCGATCCGAGAAACCTGGATACGCTGCTGCATCCACAGTTTGACGCGGCTGCATTGAAGGCGGCGACCCCGATCGGAAAAGGCCTTGGCGCTTCTCCCGGAGCAGCCTGCGGCAAGATCGTCTTCACGGCGGAGGACGCTGTGGAATGGAAAGAAAAAGGCGAGAAGGTTGTCCTTGTACGTCTGGAGACCTCTCCCGAGGATATCACCGGCATGAAGTCCGCGGAAGGGATCCTTACGGTCCGCGGCGGTATGACGAGCCATGCGGCTGTGGTTGCCCGCGGTATGGGCGAGTGCTGCGTATCCGGCTGCGGCGATATCGTTATGGACGAAGCCAATAAGAAGTTTACACTCGGCGGCAAGGAATTCCATGAAGGCGACTTCCTTTCCATCGACGGAACCACAGGAAATATCTACGACGGGCAGATCCCGACCGTGGACGCGCAGATCGCCGGTGAATTCGGACGCATCATGGCCTGGGCCGACAAGGCGAGAAAGCTTAAAGTCCGTACGAATGCGGATACCCCGAAGGATGCAAAGAAAGCAAGAGAACTGGGCGCAGAAGGGATCGGCTTATGCCGTACCGAGCACATGTTCTTTGACGAGGAGAGGATCGCAGCGTTCCGCGAGATGATCTGCGCGGATACGAAGGAAGCCAGAGAAAAAGCTCTGGATAAGATCCTGCCGTATCAGCAGAATGACTTTGAACAGATCTTCGAAGCACTGGAAGGAACCCCGGTCACGATCCGTTTCCTGGATCCGCCGCTGCATGAGTTCGTGCCGCATGAGGAAGCCGAGCAGAAGAAGCTCGCGAAGGACCTCGGAAAGAGCCTTGAGGATGTGAAGGCGATCGTGGAAGGCCTGAAGGAATTCAACCCGATGATGGGCCATCGTGGCTGCCGTCTGACCGTTACCTTCCCTGAGATCGCGGTCATGCAGACAAAAGCGATCATCCGCGCCGCCATCGAAGTGCAGAAGAAACACAGCGACTGGAAGATGGTTCCGGAGATCATGATCCCGCTCGTCGGCGAAGTGAAGGAATTCAAGTTTATCAAGGATATCGTTGTGGAAACAGCGGACGCCGAGATCGAAGCCTCCGATACGAAGATCAAATACGAAGTCGGTACGATGATCGAGATCCCGAGAGCTGCTCTGACAGCGGACGAGATCGCGAAGGAAGCAGACTTCTTCTGCTTCGGCACCAACGACCTGACCCAGATGACCTTCGGCTTCTCGCGTGATGACGCAGGCAAGTTCCTGAGCGCATACTATGACGAGAAGATCTTTGAGAACGATCCGTTCGCGAAGCTGGATCAGAACGGCGTCGGCAAGCTCATGGATATGTCCATCAAGCTGGGCCGTCCGGTGAACTCCAAGCTCCATGTGGGTATCTGCGGCGAGCACGGCGGGGATCCGAGTTCCGTGGAATTCTGCCATAAGATCGGCCTGGACTATGTGTCCTGCAGCCCGTTCCGCGTACCGGTCGCAAGACTTGCCGCGGCGCAGGCAGCCATCGCAGAAAAGAACTGCGCAGGCGCAGAAGGAGGAAAGAAGAAGATCGTGGATGACGAGACCAAGCAGAAGCTGAAGGATGCCGCTGAGAAAGCGCAGGCCATCGCAAAAGAGCTGGCCAACACCACAGCGGATGTCGCAAAGGCAGGGCTTGCGGGCCTGAAAGCCGGCGTGGAGGAAGCAAAACGGGCGTTTACCGAAAGCAGAAACGCAAGATAAATTAACGGAATACGGGGCCGGGGTGCAAATTGCGCCCCGGCTTTGCTTTTTCGATAATGGTCTCACCAGCAGGATCCGGTTTAAAATAACAGATTGTCCGTCAGAAGAGTATAGTGGTATAATAAATTGATTTCTTTTTATTGCGAGGTAAAAAGATGGATGCACGGGAAAAATCACAGGAGGCCGGTACAGGACTGAGCCGGTATCTTTCGCCGGTTTCGGTATGGGCGCTTTCTTTAGGCTGCGCGGTCGGATGGGGCTCTTTTGTGATGCCGGGAACCACGTTCCTCCCGAAGGGAGGGCCGCTGGGGACAGTGATCGGTATCGTGATCGGTGCGGTCGTCATGTTCATCATCGGGATGAATTATCATTACCTGATGAACAAGTTTCCGGATTCCGGCGGAACTCTGACCTTTTCCGCGAAAACATTTGGTTATGACCACGGGTTCTTGAGCGCGTGGTTTTTGCTGCTTGTCTATGTTGCTATTATCTGGGCGAACGCATCGGCGACGACGCTGATCGCGAGAAACCTTCTGGGGAATGTATTTCAATTCGGATTCCACTATACGATCCTTGGCTATGACGTCTGGTTCGGGGAGATCATGGTGACGATCGCCATCACGCTGATCTGCGGCGCGGTTTGTATCCTCGGGAAACGTGTATCCGTGGCGATACAGGTGATTTTGGCGTTCGTTCTTGTGCTTGGCGTGATCATCTGTTTTGCGTTCTGCTTCGGCAACGGAAGTTCTCTTGCACAGGGCTTTACGCCGAGCTTTGCGCCGAACGGGCAAAAAGGGATCACGCAGATCTTTACGATCGTTGTGCTGTCGCCCTGGGCGTACGCAGGTTTTGAGTCGGTCTCCAATTCCACCGGGAACTTCCGTTTTTCCGTGAAAAAGACGCTGGGGATCTTGACTGTTTCGATCATCTGCGCGACGCTTGTTTATGTGTTTTTGACCTGCCTGGCGGTCATGCAGGTGCCGGAGGAATACAGAAACTGGACAGGCTACATAGCGGACCTTCCCAATCGAAGCGGGGCGGCAGGGATCCCGACCTTCCATGCGGCGCTCAGCGGGATGGGGCCGGTAGGAATAACGATCCTCGGGTCGGCTGCTTTGGCCGGCATTATCACGGGCCTGATCGGGAATTACATCGCCGCAAGCCATCTTCTCCATGCCATGTCCAAAGAGAATATGATGCCGAAAAAGCTCGGCGAGCTTACCGAAAAGGGAACGCCGAAGAATGCTCTTGTTTTCCTGATGACGGTTTCGTCCGCGATCCCGTTCCTTGGGCGGACCGCGCTTGGCTGGATCGTGGATGTGAATACCGTGGGCGCCACCGTTGCCTATGGCTATACGTCGGCGGCGGCGTTTAAGAACGCGAAGGACGACCGGATCAAAAAATACATGGTGACCGGCGTGATCGGGCTGATCATGTCCGTCGTGTTCTTCTTCTATTTCATGACCTCTTCCTCGGAGGCCATGTCAACGGAATCGTATCTGATCCTGGCGACCTGGGCGATCCTCGGGTTCTTTTACTTCCGCTATCTTTTCAGTAAGGATAAGAGCCATCGTTTCGGGAAATCCACGGTGGTCTGGATCGGGCTTCTGTTTTTGATCTTCTTTACCTCTTTGATGTGGGTCAAGCATGCGAACGACGAGATGACGGCGAGAGTGGTGCATAACGTCAAAGTTTACCTTGAACAGAGGAACCCAAGCCCGGATCCGCATACGCTTTTGGATACGGAGGTGTATATTCAGTCGCAGGTTGCGGAAGCGGAGCAGCTGCAGACGAGGAACAGTGTGATCCAGCTGGGGTTGAACCTTATCAGCCTTGTGATCATGTTCAGCCTTTACCGCGTGATGGCGCGGCGGGAGAAAGAGATGGAACTGCAGAAGGTGAAGGCGGAGGAGAGCAACCGGGCCAAAAGCACGTTTTTGTCCAATATGTCCCATGATATAAGGACGCCGATGAACGCGATCATCGGGTATATCAATCTCGCGGAACGGGATGAAAACGATCCGGAGAAGATCCGCGAATATCTGGGGAAAATAAAGATCTCAAGCCATCAATTGCTGGCGCTGATCAATGACGTTCTCGAGATGAGCCGGATCGAGAGCGGGAAGATGGGGCTGGAGCCGGTGCTGATCGATCTCAAAAAGACCGTTTGCGAGGTCGGAGATATGTTCAGCGCGCAGATGGAACAGAAAAACATCACCTTTACCGTGGATACGTCAAGGGCAAAAAAGAGCCTTGTCATGTGTGATAAAAACAGGCTGAACCGCGTACTTCTCAATCTGATCAGCAATGCCTGGAAATACACGCCGGAAGGCGGGACGGTGGATGTCATTCTTTCGGAAAAAGACGCCGAGGAAGCAGGCTTCGGGGATTTCGAGCTTCGGGTCGCAGACAGCGGGATCGGTATGTCGAAGGAGTTTGCGGATAAGGTCTTTGAGGCGTTTGAACGGGAGCATAAAACAGAGGAATCCGGCATCGAAGGAACGGGGCTTGGCATGTCCATCACCAAGAGCATCGTGGACTTGATGGGCGGAAGCATCTATCTCAATACCGCGCCGAATAAGGGGACCGAATTTGTGGTGGATCTAAGGCTTCCTCTGTATCAGGAAGACGAAGTGCCCGGAGAGGCAGAACCGCAAAAAGAGGAGGCAAAGAAAAAACTGTCTTCCGATTTCGCCTCCATGCGGCTCCTCATCGTCGAGGATATGGACATCAACCGGGAGATCGCTACGATGCAGATAAAATCTCTGGGGTTTGCCATTGAGACCGCTGTGAACGGAAAGGAAGCGCTTGACCTTGTGAAGGAGAAGCCGGAAGGGTATTACGACGTGATCCTGATGGATATCCAGATGCCGGTCATGGACGGGTACCGGTCCACGGAAGAGATCCGGAAACTGGAAGGGAAACGTGGCAAAGTCCCGATCATAGCGCTGACAGCGAACGCGTTTTCGGAGGATGTGAAGAAGTCAGCGGACGTCGGAATGAACGCGCATATCTCAAAACCCATTGATATGAACGTGATGCAGAATGTTTTGAATGATGTGCTGGGTTGAGCGGCATGAGAATATAAAAATACTTTTCGGAGGAAACCATGGAACGATTTTTGGGCTTTATCAGTCAATACGGAACGATCTTCATCATTGTGGTGGGAGCGGTCTGCCTGCTCTTTTTGATCAAGAGCTGGGTGCAGTTATCTCTCTTGCGGGATGAGATCCAAAAGACCTTGAATGTGAAGAAGGGACGGGCGAAGGTAGACCGGTCGACGCGGACCATCGTGCAGAAGGTGGAGTATTCGAGGCTCCGTACGGAAGCCGATGACTTAAGGGAACGGTTTGATAAGGCCAGCTCCAGTCATTACACGATCTCCCAGATGATCCCGATCTTTCCGCTGCTCGGGATTCTCGGTACCGTGGCGGGCCTGATCCTGGGGCTTCAGGAAGGGCTTGAACACATTCAGGAGGGGCTTTCTACGGCTATGGATACCACTCTCTGGGGCCTTATCTTTGCGATCGGGCTGAAAGTGCTTGATAATATCGGGCCGGGCAAGGCCGTGTATATGGTGACGGATGACCTGGAGGAGTATGAGCGCCGGTATAAGGATGCGGTGGACACCGCCCGGTTTGAGGAAGGATTTTAAGAGCGTATGGCAGGCAAAAATCATTTGAGGAACCGAAACTCGGGCGGGATCGACCTGAATCCGCTGCTGGACGTGATCTTTATCATCCTCCTTGTCGTGGTCTGCAATTCGGCAACCCAGACCGTGTCGCTGAAGGACGCGGCGGAGCAGGCCGAACAGCGGGAAGCGGAGGCGGCGCAGGTCAGGGATATCTATGAGGAACAGCTCGACTCCATGGAGAACATGGCGGATTATGTCGTGCCTGTGACGATCATGATCCGGCCGGATCTGGAGGATGTGCATAACCGTACGGCGGAGATATTGATGGGCGAAAAGCTGACCGAGATCGAGATCACGCCGGAAACCGAGGACACGGCGTATGAAGAGATCAAAACGATGCTGACCGGCGAACTTTCCGGAGCGGAAGGCCGGGTCATGCTGCTTTCGCTGAATGATGATGACGAGCAGATTTTATACCGGGATGAGAAAAGAGTAAAAGATATCTCGGAGGACCTGAAGGAGGAGTTCGGAAACCTGTTTCTGAAATAGACAATGGCGAAGTATATTATTCTGGCTTTGATCGGGGTCGGGCTTTTGGTCTTTCCCTTTAAGAAGCTGATGAACAAAAAAGCGGCGATCCCGTTTCGGATCGGCGGAGCAGTGCTGATCGCCATCGCGGTCATCTGGTACTTTGCGCCGCGCGGGAAGGGTTCTCTTTTTGCGGAGGAAGGGATCGGCAGCGGAGAGGGCGCTTATGACGCTGCTACGGAAAGCACGGAGACGTCCGGGACCGAGATCGCAAAAGAAGACGTCGAGATCGTCGTGAGCGAGCAGACCGGGGATGTGATCGTCAGGGTAGCGGAAGACCTGGTCTATTACGGCGACTTTCTGTGCGAAGAAACGGATATCTTAAAGAGCTTATTGGAGGAAACGGATCTGAACGGAAGGGATCTGATCCTCGTAGATGACTATGCGTATGCGTATCTGTATCATGAGGTGGAAGATGTGCTGGAGGAATTGTCGATCACTCCGGTACGAAGGACAGCGGGAGAAGAAGAATGAATAAAAACTGGCTTGTACTTGCCGCTGCGGTGCTCTTTTTGCTGGTCGGCGGGTTGATCGAGAACACGCTCCTCGGAGTGGAATTAAAGACAGAGCCCGGGGAAAAACTGATCGATCTGGATAAGGTCATCGACGGGATCGGAAAGACCGGGAATGCCTATGTGGCGGTCGGTGAAGGGGAAGAAGAAACCGAAGCCGAGGAAGAGGAAGAAGAGATCGATCCTTTGGACGCTGTCACGATCAAGGTGGACTTTACGGATATTTATCTGGAAAACAGTCTGTGTACTACGACGGAGATATTAAGGAGCCGGCTTTCTTCCTACAGTGACCTGAAGAAGGCGATCCTGATGGATGATTATGCAGAGGCTCATGTGCTAAGAGGCGTTTGGAAGACTCTGGAAGATGCGGGAATGGAAGTGAAGTATGAACTGGTGGACTAAAATAAAAAAATGGAAAATGATCCCGGTCTTATGCATGGTGCTGATCGTGACCTGCCTTTCCGGAGGATCCGGGCTTCTGCAGGACGTACCGCTTGATACGGCAAAGCACATCATTTACCAGAGGATCATGGCGGACGACCTTCTGACAGCGTTTACGAGGGACGGGAACGCCGCGAAGACCAAGTATTCGGGGAAGTATTTCTGCGTTCTCGGGAAAGCGGAGGATGCCCTTTCCACCGGCGGCGGGTTTACCGTGAACGGCGTCAATAAGACCTTTTCCGACGTGATCTACTGCACCGGAAATACCGGCAGCTACACCATGAATAAAGGCGATACGGTGCTGGTCTCGGGCGAGGTCCGTTTTACGGCGGGAAACCCCTTGCAGTTTCAGATCGAGATCGCAGGAGTAAAGAAGACGACCGAAAAATCCGTCTCGACGGATGAATATTGTTTCGCGGATTCGGATAAGGTCGTGAACAAGAAGTCGATGAACGCGCGATCCCTCGGGTACGGCAAGGCGAAGATCTATATCCCGGACAGCTGGAAACGCGCTGAGGGCGGGATCGAAGACCTCGGTCTCGGAACGGCGGACGGGTATCAATACCGCCTCAGCGATACGAAGAGCAGTACGGCAGGGAACACGGAGCAGCTCTTTGTATTCTATCTTGATAATTATGAATACGTGAAACCGCAGGACATGGAAAAAACCTGGAAGATCGAGAAGGCGGTCATTGAAAACATCGTGCCGAACCCCGACATCTTCTTTTTGGAGTGGTTTTTGCCCACGGAGAGCAACACATACGGCATAACGCTCCAGTACTATGAAACGGCTTACAAGGGCTATAATCTGGAGTTCGTCTTTGCCCGCGACGGTGATGACGGGTTCGTCTGCTTCATGTATCTATATCGCCAGAAGCCGGTGTTTTTGGACGATATATTATTTACGCTGCGGTTCCTGGAACTATAGGTACTGATTCCCCGGTTGAAGAGGAACGAGGTTCGTGGTAAAATTCGAACGTACGCATGGAAACGCCGAAAAATACGTTTCCCGCGCAAAATTCGAGCCGAAGGCTTAAATTTTCGCGCATAGAAAAAAGGGGAGAGCGGTTCCCCAGCTTTGGGGAAAGCGGGGGCTGCACATAGTTTCAAAATGGGGAGAAAATTGCATATTGTTCTGCTCTTTGCAGCGCTCTTTTTCTGTCTTGTGACAGAACCGGTTGGGGCCGGGATAAGAGATGGTTCATCGGACCGATTCGCAATGTTCAGAAGCATTGCATCGGAGCTTGAGGAGACCAAAGCAGAAGGGCAGGAAAGCCGGTTTACGGTTGATGAAAAGGGCGACCCGGTCTACATCACATCGATCCCGATCGTGGAGCTTTTTGCATCCGTTGAGGAGACAAAAGACGATACGGAAGCTCTTTTGACGGAGCAGGCCATAGCCGGAATGAAAAACAGAAAAGACTGGTTTGACCGGCAGCTTACTGATCTGCAGAAAAAGATCTGCCGCCTGTCCTTAGAAAGCGCGAAGAACGGAGAAACGGCCTTTACATTAAGGACAGGAAAGAAAGCGATCTCCTGGAACGCGCTTGCCTCCGGGATCTCCGCCGCCATGAGTTCGGATATTGCCGATTATGAGTGGGTGGACATGGGATACGGACGGCTTTCCCAGACCTATAAAAAGAAAGGGAAATCCTTTACGGTCACTGTGGAGCTGGACCGCTCCGTATACTATGACGAGGAAGTGGAACAAAGCGCACGGGAAAAGATCAAAGAGATCGTTTCGGAAGCTTCGGCTTATGCAAAGGAAAACTGGCCTGCGGACACGCGTTATGGCATGGTAAAGTACTTTGACGAGTGGCTGTGCGAGCATAACTATTACAACAAAAACGGGGCGAAGACGGGCTGCAAGGACCTGGCGGAATACCATTACAGCCACAGCAGCTACGGGTGCCTTCTGATGGGCTACGGCGTCTGTGAAAGCTACGCCAGAGCGATGACAAGGCTTTTGGACGCGGCAGGCATACCAAATTATGAAGCGATCGGTCTGGCAAGGGCAGGAGACCCTCATAGCGGCCATGCATGGAACATAATACTGATGTCGGACGGGAAATGGTATCTTCTGGACTCGACATGGAACGACGAAGGAGACACGTCTTCCGGAGAGTATTTTCTGACGGGAGAGATCAAAAGCCGCTCGGCCAACGGGCGCTACTGGGGACGATCGAGGATCTTTTCCTACCCGGTCATCTCTTCTGAAAAATATATACGAAATGAATCACCCAAATCATGATAAGGAGGTAAAGTTCAATGAAAGGGTTTTTCAAGGAATTCAAGGAGTTTATCAGCCGTGGCAGTGTCATGGATATGGCGGTTGGTATCATCATCGGCGGCGCGTTCACAGCCATCGTCACATCCCTTGTGGATGACATCATCAGCCCGCTTTTGGGACTGATCGGCGGCCAGAACTTCGACGCACTGTCGGTCAACATCGGAGGCGTGACGCTCTACTACGGAAAGTTCATCACCGCAGTCATCAACTTCCTGCTCATCGCGCTGGTCTTGTTCCTGATCATCAAGGCGATCAATTCGGCGAAGAAGGCGGGAGATAAGCTCGTCGGCAAGGAAAAGAAGCCGGAAGAGCCGACCGAGAAGGACTGCCCCTACTGCCTGTCCAAGATCCCGATCAAGGCGACCCGCTGCCCGCACTGCACATCGGAGATCAAATAAGAATTGGCTTCGTTCCCCCCGGGATCATTCCCGGGGGATTTCTTTTTGGGAGAAAAAATACTTTGCCTGTTCCTGCGGAAAGGATATAATAGAGCTAACCGGGCGTTGCGCCCGAAATTATGGGGGGAGATGAAATGGAAAAATATTTTTTGGCGATCGATATCGGCGCCAGCAGCGGACGGCATATCCTGGGATGCGTGAAGGACAGGAAGATCATTCTGGAAGAAGTGCATCGGTTTTGGAACGGGATGGATGATGAGAACGGAACGCTGGTCTGGGATATGGATCGTTTGCATCGCGAGATCCTGACGGGGATGAAAAAGTGCAAGGATTTGGGAAAGATCCCTGTGTCGGTCGGGATCGATACCTGGGGCGTGGATTTTGTTTTGCTGGATAAAGAAGACAAGATGATCGGCAAGGCGGTCGGCTATCGGGACAAACGGACCGAAGGCGCGGACCTCGAAGTGTATCGGACGATCTCCGAAGAAGAGCTTTATCAGCGCACGGGGATCCAGAAGCAGATATTTAATACGATCTATCAGCTGCAGGCGATCAAAAGGGACCGCCCGGAGGACCTTGAAAAAGCGGAGGCCATGCTGATGATCCCGGATTATCTTCATTTCCTGCTCTGCGGAAAGAAGGCGCAGGAATACAGCAATGCTTCAACGGGACAGCTCCTGGATCCGAAGAAACGGGACTGGGATTTTGAACTTATCGATCAGCTTGGTTTCCCGCGTAAAATCTTTCAAAAGATCCTGTTCCCGGGAGAAGATCTGGGTGATCTTACGGAAGAAGTGCAGGCCGAGGTCGGCTTTAACTGCCGCGTGATCCTGCCGCCGACGCACGATACCGCGAGCGCCGTAATGGCGGTGCCGTCCAATGAGAAGGATGTGTGCTATATCAGCTCCGGAACGTGGTCCTTGATGGGGGTGGAAATGGAGGAGCCCTTATGCACGGAGAAGGGACGGAAACTGAATTTTACCAACGAGGGCGGATACGAAGGAAAGATCACTTATCTTGCAAATATCATGGGGCTTTGGATGATCCAGTCGGTGCGTAATGCGTTTGCCCCGGAGATGAGCTATGGGGATCTCTGTGAGGCGGCGAGCCGGGAAACCATCGACTCCATCGTAGACTGCCAGGATGAAAGCTTTCTGGCACCGAAAGACATGGCGAAGGCAGTGCGCTATTACTGCGAACGGACGGATCAGACAGTGCCGGAGGATCTGCCGCAGCTGGCCTGCGTGATCTATAACAGCCTTGCCAAATGCTATGCGGATAAACTGCACGGGATCGAGGAGATCACCGGGACAAAATACGACAGGATCCATATCATCGGCGGCGGATCGAACGCGAAATATCTGAACGAACTGACCGCGCGGTTTACGGATCTGCCGGTTTACGCCGGTCCGCAGGAAGCGACCGCACTTGGGAATCTGCTGACACAGATGATCAAAGACGGCGTGTTTAAGGACCTGTCCGAAGCGAGAGAAGCCGTGCATACGTCTTTTGATATCGAGGTTTTTAAGCCGTGACGAAAACGATCTGCTTTGCGAACAATAAGGGTGGAAGCGGGAAATCCACCGCCTGCGCGAACCTTGGCTATGCGCTGGCAAAAGCCGGGAAAAAGATATTGCTTTTGGACGGAGATATGCAGCTTAATCTTTCCCTTTCTTTCTTTGAAGAGGAGGAAGTGCTCTCGCTTGCTTCGGAGGAAAAGAACCTCTATGAGGCGCTTAGGAAACAGTCAGACCTGGCGGAGTGCGTGATCCCGACGCGGTATGAAAATATCGACCTTGTCCGGTCCACAATGCTCATGAGCCAGATCGAATATGAGCTGTTTACCAAGATGCAGCGGGAGCTTGTGCTGAAGAAATGCTTAAAACAGCTAAAGGAAGCGGGAAAATATGATTACATCCTGATCGATGCGCCGCCGACGCTCGGCACCTGGGTCATCAATATCCTTTGCGCGTCGGACTATTGCATCATACCGGTAGAGGCGTCTCCCTGGGGGCTGTTTGGGCTGGCGAATATGTTTGATTTTTTGAAAGGCCTGGATGAGATGACGGAAGCCGAGGTGATGGGCGTATTGATCACCAAGGTGGATGAGCGGAAGAATTATTACCGGCAGACGACGGAGATCCTGAAGGACTACGAAAATATCCGCCTATTCAATACCGTGATCCATGTGGATTCGGCGGTGGAGTGGGCGCAGGACAGGAGCCTTCCGGTGGCGGAGTTTAAAAAGAGCGCGAGAAGCGCAAAGGAATTTGCTGAATTGGCAGAGGAGGTAAAGAGCTATGGCAGTAGGAAGAGGAAGCATGGAAAGAGCAAGTAAGGCGGCGGCAAAGAAACCGGCCGCGCCGAAGAAAACGGCAAAAGCCGCGCCGAAGGAGAGCGTGATCGCAGCGGCTTCGCCGGAAGTGATGGGGGAGATCGTATATCAATCGAGCTCTCAGATTCTGGAACGGGCGGCGGAACCGAATGAACAGTTTGCTCTCGGAGACGCGATGCCGATATATTATTTCTGAAAGGAGAAAGGACAATGCCGTTTATCAATTCAAGAGTGAGTGTAAAGATCACAGAGGAACAGGAAAAGGAATTAAAGACCCGCCTCGGGCAGGCGATCTCGATCCTGCCGGGAAAGAGCGAGAGCTGGCTGATGACCGGGTTTGAGGATGAATATCATCTTTATTTCCGCGGGGACAACAGCGAACCGATCGCGTTTATCGACGTGCAGATCTTCGGCGGCCCGGATGAAGCCGCGTTTGAGAAGATGACGGCCGAACTGACAAAGATCTACGGAGAGGTTCTCGGGATCGCCGCAGACCATATGTACATCCGTTATTCCGCAACCAGGGACTGGGGCTGGAATGGAGGCAACTTCTAAGCATCAAATGAAAATAACGAACCAGAAAAGAAACTTTGCCATCGAAGGAACGCAGACGATCCCGGATTGCATTGAATATGTGGAAACCGTGCTGACGGGGATGAAGGTCCCGATGAAACTGATCGTCAGAAGCTGCCTTGTCGTGGAGGAAACGCTTGTTGAACTGCTGGAGCAGAAGA
>JAEESA010000370.1 GCA_016286115.1 Lachnospiraceae bacterium | reverse complement strand
TCTCGATGGTCCTCGGGGCGGATGCCGTTTTCTATGTGACGGCGCTGCAGGTCCCCTTTAACCTCTTCATCTGGACGCATGGGAACCAGATCATCGGAAAGCAGAAGGGCTTTCATCTGAAAAAGATCCTGCTGAACACCAACATCCTCGCGCTTATCGCAGGCCTTCTTCTCACCGCGTTCAAGGTAGAGCTGCCGGACATCATCAGCACGACGATCCACTCCCTGCATGACGCCGTTGCCGCGGTTTCGATGCTGGTCATCGGCATGGTCATTGCGAACTGCTCGTTCAAGCAGATCTTCGGCATGAAGAAAGCCTACCTTGTTCTGGCAGGCCGTCTTCTTGTTTTCCCTATGGTGGCCATGATCCTGCTCTATGCCACAGGCATTATGAAGCGCTTCCCCGAGTTTATCCCGGTGGCGCTGGCCCTCTTTATCGGCCTCTCGGCCCCGCCGGCTTCCACGGTTTCGCAGCTTGCCGTTTTGCATAACGAGCACCCTGTCGAAGCCGGAACCTACAACACGATCGGCATGTTTCTCTGTCTTTTGACAATGCCGCTGATCCTGTTCCTGTATCAATTAATGTTTCCGGGGTAAAACCTACTTCACTTCCAAAAGGAGGCAGGTGTAATTGTCCTGGTGCATTCTGTCGGCGATCCGGATCGCATACTCCATCGCACCGCAGGATTCACCGGAGCTTTGCGTGGAGAGGATCCCGTTGATCTCATTCGTCGGTATCGTACCGAAGACGCCGTCGCTCATCAGAAGGATCCGGTCTCCCCGCATCAGCTCGACAGGGCCTTCTCCCTGGTCGATCTCCGTCAACTCTCCCATGCCGATATAACTGGTAAGCGCCGCGCGGTTCGGATCGGTGAGCGCCTCGTTTTGCGAGATCTCTCCCTTCTTCACCTGTTCGTCCAGCACGGCCGCGTAGTTATGGTCTTTGTTTAACTGATAAAGAACCTGGTCTCTCCAGAGATAGATATGGCTGTCTCCTACCGAAACAAAGTAGAGAAGGCCGCCCGAAACGCAGACGGCAGCCACCGTGCTCCCGCATTTCCCGATGCCCTCCGGGCCCAGATCATTATTCACAACGCCGGCTGCATTCTGCACGAGTTGATACAATAATTCCCACGGGTCGCAGGTCGGATCGGATACGTTATAGTCGTTGATGAACGACTCCACAACCTCCGAACTGATGCGCTCTCCATCGGAAAGGCCGCCCATTCCGTCCGCCACGACAGCGAGCACCCGGGAGCCTGCCCCCCCTTTCATTCTCTTCTCCGCATAACCGTAGGAATCCTGCTGCGAATTGCGCTGTCCGATCCCGTGCATACTGAACCCGAGAACGGGTGCATTTTCGGACAATTCCATCGACTGCACTGCCCTGTTCGCCTGGATCAAAGGGGCGCGGGTGATCGGGTCTTCCGCCCCGGCTTTATCCTTTTTCTTCAGGACAATAAAAACCACGGCCACCACGGCCAGCGCGGCAACCATGGCTATGATGATAATGAGAAGAGGTATGGAGATGTCCGTTTCCGCGAACCCCGTAAGAAGGTTTTTGCTTTCTGTCACCGCCACTTCCTCCGATGTATTTACCAGTTCGGATTCTTCGCTGCCTGCGCCAGCATCGCGCGGCGCTCATCAATTCCCGCAAGCACATCCGCGCTCGTCTTATCTCCGGCAAACATGGCAGCCATATCCGCGTTGATCTCCATCCACTGCTCGTTAAAATAGAGGACCACATCCTGCAGGACCATGCCGGAATGCGCATCGTCATACTGTTTCAGGAACTTCTTTGTGACCTCGGAATACTCGGGCTTCTGTCCGACTTCGATCGGAAGGTTCTCCACCTTCGGCGCGTTGTCGATCAGGTATTGCACGTTCTCTTTTTCCATCAAAAAGGCAAGATACAATTTCGAGGCTTCGATGTTCTGTGAGTCGGAATAAACGAAACGGGACGGACCGGTGGGGTGGACATTCAGGTAATGGTTGTCCAGGATCGGCAGAAGGAAAAGATCGAAATCCTCTTCCATGTATCCGGCCGCGTTCTGATCGCTCTTCACGATATTTTTGATGGAACCGGGCTTTAACATGCAGGAGGCGTATCGCCCGCTGGCAAGAGCATCTTCCGCGCCGGCATAAAGATCGCTCATGTAGGTTTCCCCGAAATCACCGTTCTGCGCCAGCTCGTTGATCTGGTCCAGCGCCTTCTTCATATTTTCGTTTGCGGCAAAGGTTTCCTGGTTCGTATTCAGTTTTTCCGTAAGGCCGGGTTCCAGTTTTTCATGCACCTGCGCATTTTCTGTCCATAACATCAGCTCATGCCAGCCATCCGCCACAGGCTCATAGATCGGAGTCACACCGATACCCTTCAGCTTTTCGCAGGTGTCAAGGAGCTCCTCCCAGGTCGTCGGAACGGCAACCCCCGCTGCTTCGAACAGCTTTTTATTATAGACCATGTAATAGTCCGTAGTCGTGTCGTAATAGGTAAGGCCGTAATTGATCCCCTTCACACTGGTCTGTTCCTTCGAGAACACGCTGTAGGCTTCAGACCAGGGCTCGCCGGAAAGATCGATCG
>JAEESA010000369.1 GCA_016286115.1 Lachnospiraceae bacterium | reverse complement strand
ATCCTCCTTGGAATCGTGGCTTTATTGTCCGGCATCATCAAGCCGATCATGCGGCGTGCCGGGAGACGGAACCAGGAAACCAACGCACGGATGAACCGCTGGCTCCTGCAGTCGATCCATGGGATCAAAGAGATCAAGGTCATGCGCAAGGAGAAGTATTTCGAGCATAACTTTGATGAGGAAGGCCGCGTCCATGTTGATACGCTGCGTATCAACAACGTCCTGAAGATGGTGCCGAAATACTGTATTGAAGCAGCCGCCATGAGTGCCCTGTTCTTCATCATCGGTTCCCTCGTCCTTTCGGGATCGGATCTGGAATCGCTGGTTTCCACACTCTCCATGATCGCGATGGCTGCCATCCGCCTGCTTCCTTCCGTCAATAACATTTCAAGCGCGATCTCCGACTCGGCCTTCAAGGAGCCGATGCTGGACCGCCTGCTCGAAAACCTGGATCTTGCGGACAAAAACAAAAAGAACGAAAAGAAAGAGGTCGTGAAGGCGAAGCTTCCGAATCCTTTCCAGGATAAGATCTGTCTGGACAACATCACCTATCAGTATCCGAAGGGCGATCATAAGGTTCTGAACAAGGCCGTGCTGGAAGTCAGAAAAGGCATGTTTGTCGGCATCGTCGGCCCTTCCGGAGCCGGGAAAACAACCGCTGTCGACATCCTGCTGGGTCTATTGGAGCCGCAGGAAGGAAAGGTCCTTGTAGACAATGTGAATATAGAGGACGACCGTTCCGACTGGTTCAAGCAGATCTCCTACATCCCGCAGACCATCTTCATGCTGGATGATACGATCCGGGCCAATGTGGCCTTCGGTTTTAAGGAAGAAAAGATAGACGAAGAAAAGGTCTGGCGTGCTCTTGAAGAAGCCTCCTTGAAGGATTTCGTGGAAACGCTTCCGGAAGGTCTGGACACCGGGATCGGTGAACGCGGGATGCGTCTTTCCGGCGGACAGCGGCAGAGGATCGGTATCGCCAGGGCTCTCTACCGGGATCCGGAGATCCTGTTCTTTGACGAGGCCACCAGCGCTCTGGATAACGAAACGGAAAAAGCCATTATGGAGTCGATCAACAAGCTCCACGGCAAAAAAACGATGATCATCGTCGCCCACCGTCTGACCACGATTGAGCACTGTGACATGGTTCTGCAGGTGGATAACGGCTCGATCACGAGAGAAAGGTAAACCATGCAGAAAGAACTGTTTGAAGATTTGAACAACAGCGTCGTTCTGGTCACGGGCGCAACGGGGCTCATCGGCTCTGCTCTCATCCGTACGCTTTCCGAAGCGGCTGATGAATTTTCACTGAAGATGAGCATCCTGGCGCAGGTACGGAACGAAGAGAAAGCAAAGGCCGTACTCGGAAATCTCCTGGAAAGGGAAGATGTAAACCTTCTGGTCTCCGGTATGGAAGAGATTGACACGGAATGCGATTACATCGTTCACGCCGCCGGTCCTACCACGTCAAAATACTTTGTCGAGCATCCGGTCGAAACGATCCACTCCATCGTCATGGGTACGGATCAGATCCTCGCTCTCGCGAAGAAAAACAAGGTAAAAAACATGGTCTATCTTTCCTCGATGGAGGAATACGGAAATCCCCAGACTGAGGATAAGCTCATGACCGAAGAAAAATGCGGCTTTATCGATCATCTTTCGCTCCGCAGCAGCTACCCGGAGGGAAAACGGATGGCAGAGGCCCTTTGCGCTTCCTATGCCGCGGAGTATCAGGTCAACGTCTGTATCGCGAGGTTGGCACAGACCTTCGGTCCCGGCGTGCCGTTTACGGACAACCGGATGTTCATGCAGTTTGCGCGGAGCGCGATCCACGGAACGGATATCGTTCTGCATACCAGTGGACAGTCCAAATCCAACTTCTGTTTTCTATCCGACGCCGTCAACGCGATCCTGCTGCTTCTCAAAAAAGGGAAGCCGGGAGAAGCCTACAACGTCTGTAATGATAAAGAAACCCGCCGGATCAAAGAGATCGCAGCGCTTGTGGCCGCGGAGATCGCAGGCGGACGGATTTCGGTCGTTTTCGACATTCCCGAATCGCAGAACACCTACGGATACGCCAGCGATGTGGAAATGCAGCTGTGTTCCGACAAGCTCACCGGTCTCGGATGGAAACCGGAGGTCAGTATGAAGGAAGCCTATGAACGTCTGATCGACTATCTCAAACCCATGGAGGAGAATGCGCAGTCATGAAGAATATCGGAGTCATTTTCGCGGGAGGTGCGGGGAGCCGGATTCACAGCAAGGAACGCCCCAAACAGTTCCTGGAGATCTACAACAAGCCGATCATCATCCATACCCTTGAACATTTTGAGCGCTGCGATGAGATCGACGCGGTGACCGTTGCCTGTCTTAAAGACTGGATCGGCTATTTTGAAGAGCTGCTCTACCGGTACCGTATCAATAAAGTGAAGAAAATCGTACCCGGCGGCGATACAGGGCAGGCCTCGATCTACGAAGCGCTGAAAGCCGCAAAAGAAGTGGCCGGCGGGGAAGAAGCGATCGTGCTGATCCATGACGGCGTGCGCCCGCTGATCAGTCCGGAGCTCCTCTCTAAAAACATTG
>JAEESA010000368.1 GCA_016286115.1 Lachnospiraceae bacterium | reverse complement strand
CGAAGAGTTTGAGCAGATAAAACACATCGAAAAGTCCGGGGCGCAGAAGGTGCCGTTTCATTACATCGAAAGCGCAGATCCGGGCGCGGTGACGCATCTTCTGTATAAGGTGATCACACCGAAAAAACTGCTGTATGTTTTCGATGCGGATAATCTCAGAGACTATACGCAGGAGGAGCAGAATCAGGCGGAGAATGATCTGCTTCTGATCACAAGGTTAAGAAAAGCCCGGATCGCGGTCAGAGTAACCAAACCGGAGGCGGTGGATTCCAGATCCTTCCACTTCCTTTTTGACAAACTGAAAACGAAGGCGACAGACGCGACTGTCTATATTTTCGGGATGGAAAAGATCCCGGAGACCATTACCCGGGAAGCCGTTCCGGTCATGAAACTGGAGGATCCGGATGTGCGCCAGCGGACCGAGATGTTCTCGTTCTTCCTCAAAAACAGGAAGCTGGAAAAAGAGCTGGTGCTGGAGGACGTGGCGGACTGTTACGACATCACCTATTCCACGATCAAAACGGCTTCGGAACACGCGATCTCGACGACCGAAGCAAGAAGGGAAGAAGTGCTGACGAGAGAGCGGCTTCTGGATTCCCTTCTGCAGCTTAATTCCGTAAGGTTTGACGGGCTCGCCACGTTGGTCCGCGCAGTATACCGCTGGGAGGACATTACCATGGCGGATTCGCAGCGAAGGGTTCTGAAGGTTGCCTGCGACCGGTACCGGCTGCGGAACCGTATCGGCGACAACTGGGGGCTCAAGAAAAAGAACGCCTACGGCAACGGCGTCAGTATCCTGGTTTACGGACCTCCCGGAACCGGGAAGACAATGGCGGCGCAGGTGATCGCGAATGAACTCGGGCTGCCGCTGTACAGGATCGATCTTTCACAGATCTTTTCAAAGTACATCGGCGAGACGGAGAAAAACCTTTCCGCGATCTTTACGGAAGCCAGCAAGGCCAATGTGATCCTCTTTTTTGACGAGGCGGACGCGCTGTTTTCCAAACGGACGGATATCGTGAATTCCAACGACAAGTTCGCGAATTCGGAAACGGCTTACCTTTTGCAGAAGATCGAAGAATACCGCGGGATCTCCATTCTCGCGACGAACTTTTTCAACAATTTTGATACTGCTTTTGTACGCCGCATCACCTATGCGGCCCACCTGGAAAGCCCCAACGAGGAAGAACGGTACCAGCTCTGGACGAAGACGCTGCCGAAGGATGTACCGATGGAAAAGAACATTGATTTCCGCTTCCTGGCGGAGAAGTTCGAGCTCTCCGGGAGCAATATCAAAGCCATTCTTTACAGCGCTTCTTATATGGCCGGCGCGGAAGGTGTCGAGCTTGGTCCGAAGCACATTGTAAAGGCCATGAAATTTGAATTTGACAAGCTTGGCAAGATGATCGACACAGCTGATTTTGGAGTATACGCAGGACACGTTTTCCGTTAGAAGGAGAAAACTATGGATCACCAGAATGATATAGAACTGAATGAGATCAAGATGGACGATATAGGTCCGATTGGTGTGCATCAGGACGAGGAAGAGCATCATGATCAGGTCCCCCCACAGCAGGGGCACGTGGTTGGCAATGAGGGAAATAACGGCCCCGGCGGTAATGACGGGCCCGGCGGAAATGACGGACCGGAAGAAGAACCGGGGCTGGATACGCCGCTGGCCGACAAGTTTCATAACATTGACTTCTATCAGGGAATGATCACCGAGCTTGGCAACATTAAGAAAAAAGATTCGGCCAACATGAAGCCCATCATAGAATCGATGAATGAGCTTATCCTTCAGATGAAAGTGCATCTGGATGAGAATACCGGTTATGATCCCGATCAGCAGATCCGTCCGGTGAAGCGGATCTATACGGAGCTGCTTCGGGCCTGTGACCACTATATCCGTGTAAATATCGGGAAAACAAACAAGACGAAGAAAACCGGGGGACGCCGGCTTCTTTGCGTGCGTAAGATCCGAACCAGAGCCGGGATCGAAAACGGAATGCTGAAGGGCTGCTTTATGCTGGCGCATATCGTCGCGCGTCAGAAAGAGCATAAGGTCTCCCAGTATGTGTGGAGCGATGTCTTTCTTCTGATCTCGGAGTACAAGAAAGAAGAGACGGCCGATTATTCTCCCGATGATAAGAAAAAATCGAAGGAAGAGCTGAAAAGAAAGCATGAACTCCAGGAAGCGTTCCGCGGTCTTGACAGTCTTCTGGTGGAAGTGGAGAAACATACAAGAGAATCCGATGTGGAGGATGGTTATAAGGTCGTTTTCAAGGGAAAAGAAATCCGTAAGTTTATGTTTTCCCCGTTTCCGAAATATACGGCGGACTATGAAGCGGAAAGGGGAAGATTTGAAACGCTTTATAAGGATACGATCACTCTCTGTAAAACGATAAGTGAGAAGATCGAGGCTGGGAATGCGGGCGGAGCGCCGGATAGAGCGAAGCGCCAGCTGGGCTTGCGAGCCGCTTTGACTGCGTTTCAGAATTTCCTGGAGAAGGAGCTTGCGGACCTGGATCGGACCAGGGATGCGTTTAATATTCTCTTTAAGGAAAAGCGCATGCATTCCACACATTATAAG
>JAEESA010000367.1 GCA_016286115.1 Lachnospiraceae bacterium | reverse complement strand
GATGATGAAAGACCACGCAGTGATGCTCTGTCTGCACCGGATCCCGAAACAGCTTATGCTGCTTCAGCACCTCTTCCGCTCTGGCAAAGTCCTCTTCGCAGGGAACAAAAAGATCCAGATCCCCGAGTTTTCTGTATTCCGGTACAGGATAAGGAAGCGAAGCAGAAATCCCCTTCAGCACAAAGACCGAGATCTTCGCCTGTTCCAGCACCGACACATAGTATTTTGTCAGAAAGAACATCCTGTAATACTTCTGCACCGTCTGTCTGGCACGAAGACGAAGGACATCCAGTATTTCCTTCGGTGTCTCCGCGGGCATGGCCGGAAAAAGGAACGACATGATCTCATGTTTTTCCGCCATGATCAAAAACCGGTTCCAACCGATCCTCTCCGTATGCCGGTCATCCAGCCTCTTTTTCCCGTTCAGACTGATACCGAGAAGCTTCAGTATGAGTTCTTCCTCTCTGGTCAGATTTTCCACTTTTTATACCCCCAGCTGTGACCTCAAATTATTCACGTCCGAAACAGCCTCTTCCACCGCCACGCCGTACTGATCGTGAAGTGTTTGGGCGATCTCTTCCGTTGTCTTTCCGTCTCCGATCATATTGATGACCTCCGCCGCCGTCCTGTTGATCCGTTTCGGCTTGCGGTACGGTTCCCCGCTCTGTCTTGTGTCGATCAGCCACCAGTCACCTGCAACTGCTCTTACAATATATCCTGTTTCCAATTCTTTTCCCTCATGCTATAATCATATTATGAAATCTGTAAAAACTTCTTTGTTGAAACTAATACCGGTGCTTCTTCTTTTTTCCGCGCTTTTGATCATCGCCCTTTTGGTTATCCGGGTCAATCACCACAGTGCCGAATTTATCGGTGAAATCCCTAAGGAAGGTTCCGATGCACTGAATTCCCCTTACTGCGGATGGTATCACATCTATGCCTACACTCTCCAGGACAATCAGGTGGGTCCTCTGGAAGGGCAGGCGGAGCGCCATGTAAGAGAGCGCGGGGATGAGCGTCTTGCTCTCCTGGAGATCAATCTCATGAACTATCGCGACGAAGATGCGCTCTCCGCGGACGCGATCGATGAGCTCGATCTGGTCCTGTCCATATGGTCCGAAACAGATACCAGCCTGATCTTACGTTTCCTTTACGACTGGGACGGGAACGCTGCCGAAACCGAACCTGAAGATATCTTTAAGATCATGGGGCATATGAATCAGGTGGCTGAAATCGTTAATGATTACGTTCCCTCCGTGTATATCGTGCAAGGCGCATTTATCGGCGATTACGGCGAAATGCACGATTCCGCTTTCGATGACGAAGATAGTCTTTCCTCTCTCATCTCCTACATGGAAAGCTTATTTGACGACAGCATCTGGCTCGCCGTAAGGACCCCCGCCATGATCCGTCTGGCAACCGGTTCTCCCGAGCCCGCAACTGTGGGCGACACCCTTGCCCGAAGGCCCTTGGGCCGTATCGGAATCTATAACGACGGCATGCTCGGGTCTGAAACAGATCTCGGCACCTACGCCGAAGCGGACTCTGTCGTGGACGAAGAGGACTTTACGAAACCATGGCCCCGCAATGATGAGATCGAGTACCTTCAAACCCAATGTCTCTATGTACCGGACGGCGGGGAGGTCGTAAATGAAAGCTCGCTGAACGACTTCGAAAACGCCAATATCGAGTTTTCCATGACCCATGTATCTTATCTGAACGCCGACCATGATTCCGAGGTTATCAATAAATGGAAAGACAACCTCTACGACACGGACGATCCCTATTACGGGCTGACCGAGTACGATTACATCGAGCGTCATCTGGGCTATCGCTTTGTGATCCGCGGAGCCTCCTACTTCAATCCGGAAGGCTTCTTTGACCCGAATGCAAGGCTGACGCTGCGGATTGAAAATGTCGGATATTCCAACTGCTATCGGGATCTGAAATGCAGCATCAAAGCCGTCAATATCAAAACCGGTGAAGGGATCCTGATCCCCGTTGACTCCAACCCGCGTTTCTGGTATTCCGGGCAGATCAATCTGATCGACGCAATACTCCCGCTTTCCGGTTTCAAAGAGGGAGAGACCTATTCGATCTCGGTCAGCATCAGCGATAAAACGACCAACGAACAGATCCGCTTCGCCAATGTCGGGGACAGTTCCTACGACTGCACCATCGGCACTCTCTCGATCAACTCCGGTTTTTCATTCGCGAAGTAGATCTTTCTGCCGTCCTTATTTCTCGTCAATTCCACAGACAGCAGATACTGCCCCTTTGGAAGCTCCTGAAGGGGCATTTCTATATTGACGGAGCTCCCTCCCGCCAGAACACCATGGCTCAGGCGGTACTTCAATTTCTGCTCCATCTTGTATTCATAGACCTCATCCCCGGTCAGATCGATGTTCTCCGGCAGCGTAAGGTCCTTTTTGATCTTCCTTGTGATCTCGCAGGTAACATCCGACGTTTCGGTCAGCGCCCCGAAGCCCCTGTTTTCCACCACAATGCTCAGGATCTCCTGCTTTTTATCCCAATTGATCTCCGAGATCAGAAGGCGGTATCCGAGATGATTATCCACAAACGTATAAAGATCCG
>JAEESA010000071.1 GCA_016286115.1 Lachnospiraceae bacterium | reverse complement strand
AGTGAAGCGTGCGCGTCTGACAGAATACGCTGCTGCAAGAAAGAGCGCTGAATATCATGAGAAGAAGAACGGCGAGCACGGCGTGTGGAGCGTGAAATGTGATGTGGCTCTGCCCTGCGCGACCCAGAACGAGCTGGATATCGAAGACGCAAAGCAGCTGGTGGCAAACGGCGTGAAGGCAGTATGCGAAGGCGCGAACATGCCCACCACGATCGAAGCGACCAAATATCTGCAGGAGAACAATGTATGGTTCATCGGCGGAAAAGCAGCCAATGCCGGCGGCGTGGCGACTTCTGCGCTGGAAATGAGCCAGAACTCCGAGAGACTGTCCTGGTCATTTGAAGAGGTTGATCAGAAGCTGCAGCAGATCATGGTCAATATCTATCATAATATCGATGATGCCGCAAAGCGTTACGGCATGGAAGGAAACTACGTGGCAGGCGCGAATATCGCCGGCTTTGAAAAAGTTGTAAACGCTATGCTTGCACAGGGAATTTGCTGATCGGGAAAGAAAAATGATCACTGTCAGTTTATGTATGATCGTAAAAAATGAAGAAGAGGTGCTGGACAGATGTCTGTCCAGCATCGCTCATTTAGTGGAAGAGATCATCATTGTTGATACCGGCTCCACGGATCGGACAAAGGAGATCGCTGCGCGTTATACGGACCAGATCTATGATTATCCCTGGCGGCAGGATTTTTCGGAAGCCAGGAATTACGCGTTTTCCAAGGCATCCATGGAATATATCTATTCGGCGGATGCGGATGAGGTGCTCCCGAGCTTAAGCCAGCAGAAGTTCCGTAATCTGAAAGAGGCGATGCTGCCCGAGATTGAGATCGTGCAGATGAAATACATTACGGAGCCGGAGTACAATACCGTGATCAATCTGCGATGCGAATACCGGCCAAAGCTCTATAAGCGGCTGAGAACCTTTGTCTGGGAGGATGCGGTGCATGAAACCGTGCGCCTCACGCCGATGATCTATGACAGTGATATCGAAGTCATGCATTATCCCACCGGCGATCATTCCGAACGGGATTTTAATCTCTTCCTGCTTTCCTTCGACCGGAAAAAGACGCTGTCCAAAAAGCTGATCTCGATGTATGCGAAAGAATTGTTCATGGTGGGAAGGGAAAAGGATTTTCTGAACGCGGAGCCTGTGTTTCTGTCCCTCTATGAAAACGAGGAGGATCCTGTCCTCTATGAGCAGGAAAGCGCGGTTCTGATCCGGATCGCAAGGCTGAAGGGGGATTCGGAGCGTTTTATCTCGCTGGCGCTCATCGACCGCGGAGAGGGTCTGATTGCGGAGATCTGTTATGAGATCGGTGAGTATTTTTTCCGAAATGAAGAATACGGAAACGCGGCGCACTGGTTTTCCAAGGCCTGTTCAGAGGCAGAACCGTTGCTGAATGTGCATCTCGGCGGAGATATGGCGTATTTCCGTCTTGCGGACTGCTGTGAGTATCTTGCGGACAAAGAAGGAAAAGAAGAGCTGAGGGAAGAAGCGGCGAAATACCGCCGCGCCGGAGAAGAGTGGAAGATGCCGGACGGGGATAATTCATAGGGGAACGCTTAAAATACGACCTGATCCCGTCCATGCTCCTTTCCGTAATACAGTTTTTCATCCGCGGCTTCAATGATCTTATCGTAGGTCTGCCCTATGCCCCATTCTTCGAGACCGAAGGTCATTGTGATCTTGATGTTATTTCCTTCGCATGGGAATTCCGTTCTTTTGATCTTAAGGCGAAGGTCGTCCAGAAAACTCTGCGCTTCGTCGCCGTTCATATCCGGCAGCATAAACAGAAATTCTTCACCGCCCCATCGGGCGACTTCTCCCTTACCGGCCGTAGTTTCCATAAAGATCTTGGAAAGCTGCTTTAAGAGCGCGTCTCCGGCTGCATGGCCATAGGTGTCATTGACATGCTTGAAGAAATCGATATCTCCGATCGCGAGGTTGATAAAACCGCCGTTCTTTTCGGCATGTGCGATATCATTTTCGATCCGTCCGGTCATGGAGCGGCGGTTGGGCAGGCCGGTCAGCGGATCTGCGTTGGCAAGAAGCTCGATCCGTTTGTTGTAATTGATGAGCTTTTTCTCCATCTCGAGAGAATCCTTGGTAAACAGGAGCACAAGAGCGGCGAGAGCCATATAGCTCGCGATCGTGTTGATGACCTGAAGGATGCTCTGTTCCGCAGAAGTGATGGGAAGGAGCGGCTGTATATTATGGCAAATATAATAGAGCAGAAGACGGCATATACAGACAATTGCGACAAACAAGCTTTTCCTTGCAAGGCTGGCATAACTGGTAACACAGTAGAAGACCATGACCACGATAAGGAAATGCTGCGCGCCACTGTCCCATCCGGTTGCAATGACATATAAAAATGTCCAAAACAGGGTAAAGAACGTCAAAAAGAGTCGTGTTCCGTTGGTATGACCCTTGTAGGTCATATAGAAGCCAAGGAGATAGAAGAAGATCGACGCGAAATTCTGGATCGCCATGGCATAGTTTTCAAAGATAAGGAAAACGATCGCCTGGATCAGAAAAAAGATACTGAAAATAAGACAAAGAAAACGCATCTGGACAGCGACTTTCTTTGTCTCGTTCTCATTATCCACATCTTTCATGATCAATGCGATAAAACGTTTCATTTCACGCTCCTATACTCGTTCAACATTGTATCACCTTTTAAAAAGGCAGACAAGATTTGGAAGGCTAAATATGAAAGAAAACGCTGATCCCTCAGCGTTTTCTTTCATTTCATTCTTTTGTTTTATGACAGATGTTTTTTCAGCGCGTCTACCTTGTCCAGTGCCTCCCAGGGGAGGTTCAGGTCATTCCGTCCGAAATGGCCGTATGCGGCTGTCTGTTTGTAGATCGGGCGTCTCAGATCCAGCATTTTGATAATGCCGGCCGGGCGAAGATCAAAGTTTTCACGGATGATCCCGACAAGCTGCTCATCCGGAAGCTTTCCGGTTCCGAAGGTGTCGATCATGATCGAGGTGGGCTGTGCTACGCCGATCGCGTAGGAAAGCTGGATCTCGGCACGGTCAGCAAGTCCTGCCGCCACGATGTTTTTCGCAACATAACGGGCTGCGTAGGCTGCGGAACGGTCCACCTTCGTGCAGTCCTTTCCGGAGAAAGCGCCGCCGCCATGTCTTGCATAGCCGCCATAGGTATCCACGATGATCTTACGGCCGGTAAGTCCCGCATCTCCGTGAGGTCCGCCGATAACGAAGCGGCCGGTCGGATTGATGAAATATTTGGTATTGTCGTCCAGCAACTCCTTCGGAAGGATCGGATCGAACACATGCTGCTTAATATCCTTATGGATCTGCTCCTGCGTCACATCATCATCATGCTGGGTGGAGAGCACGACGGCCTCAAGCCGCTTCGGCTTTCCGTTTTCATCATATTCCACGGAAACCTGTGTTTTTCCGTCGGGACGGAGATAAGAAAGAGTGCCGTCCTTACGCACTTTGGTCAGCTGAAGAGCCAGCTTGTGAGCCAGATCGATGGGATAGGGCATATATTCCGGAGTTTCGTTGGTTGCGTAACCGAACATCATACCCTGGTCTCCGGCGCCTGTGTCCAGGTCGTCCGAAAGAGAGCCTTCTCTGGCCTCGAGAGCCTTGTCCACGCCCATGGCGATGTCAGCGGACTGCTGATCCAAAGCAACCATGACCGCGCAGGTGTTGCCGTCAAAACCGGTCTTTGCGTCGTTGTATCCGATCTCATTTACGGTTTCGCGAACGATCGACGGGATATCCAGCTTTGCTTTTGTGGTGATCTCGCCGGTCACGAGAACGAAACCCGTGCAGGTAGCCGTTTCACAGGCAACCCGAGACATCGGATCTTCTTTCATGCAGGCGTCCAGGATCGCATCGGATACGGCATCGCAGACCTTGTCCGGATGTCCTTCCGTAACGGATTCGGAAGTAAACAGTCTTTTTTCCATTTCAGTTCTCCTTTCAGATTATCAAAAAAGTTTTCAAAAAAAAATTCCGCCGAAGCGGACGAAATCACGAAATAAACGTCCTCTTATTGTTCGATCACTCGCTCAGGTTGGCACCTTCCCAATGGGGGTTGCCGTGACTTCATAGATCCTATGTATCTCCATCACTCTGAATAAGAGAAAAACAATATGAACTTTTATCTCTTGGCGCTACAAGTGAGAGAATACTATAGCATTTGTAGGAAGTCAAGCAACAGATTGACTTTTTTGTATCATAAAGGTAAACTCACAATATGGAAATAAAGCCGTTTATTTGCAAAACTGAAGATATGATTCCGGGTATGGTAACGGTGGGGATCGTGAAAAGTCCGACGGGTCAGGAGATCCTGATGCCGGGGACGAGGCTGACGAAGTTTCTGATCACCAGGTTGAATTACTATAAGGTAGAAAGCGCGCAGGTATTTATTCCCCCGACCGAATCGATCGAGATTCCGGAAAGCGCGGTTTTTGATGATAAAGCGGAAAAAGAACCGGAGCCGGAAGAACCGGCTGCGCCGGAACCGCAGCCCGAGCCCGAACCCGAACCCGTTCCCGTGTCCGTGCCTGAACCCGAACCGGAGCCTCCGGTTGTGGAAGTGAAACCGCCGGAAGAAAAGAAAACGATCACCGTTGCGCCGATGCCGGTGGCTGCTGTTTTCAAGAATACGGAGGTGAAGCCGAAGGAAACGCAGATCTTAAAGGCTACGGACAAGATCGTGGCACCGACGGGAACCGGCGGAACCGTGAACCCGACCTATTCCCAGGCGGTAAAACAGTCCGATCGATTCAAATACTTTGAAAAGGAATTTGCGATCGTTCTGGCGCAAATGTCCGATACGTTTCCGAAGATCGCATCCGGAGAGCTTTCCATCAATCCGACGGAAGCCATCGAAGGGGTGACGCATCTTTTCAAGATGGTGCCGACTTCGATCGAGCGGTTTGATATGATCCATAACATGCGGGGAAATGATGACGCGGTATATGCGCATTCATTGAATGTAGCACTGATCGCGCGTCAGATCGCCGTCTGGCTGAAATTGTCGCCGGAGGAGATCGATATCGTTACGCTTGCCGGGGTATACCATGATATCGGTAAACTGAAGGTGCCGCCTGAGGTTTTGAACAAGACGGAAAAGCTGACCGATGAGGAGTTTAAGCTCCTTCGGAACCATCCGATGTATGGCATGGAAATCCTGAAACGGCAGAGCGTGGACGTTCTGGTGAAAAAGGCCGCTGTCCAGCATCATGAACGCAGTGACGGCAGCGGGTATCCGAGAGGGTTGACGGATTGGGAGATCGAAGATGTTTCCTACCTGATCGCTCTTGCGGACGTATACGAGGCCATGACGGCAAAGCGGGCGTTCAGGGCGCCGTTATCCCCCTTCCAGGTCATCGCGGAATTTGAAAAAGACGGCTTTTCGCTTTATAAAACGGAATATCTGCTCACCTTTATGAAACAGATCGCGAAGACGTATCAGAACAACCGGATCATGCTGAATAACGGCAGCAGCGCCAATATCGTTCTTTTGAACGAGAATAAGCTTTCAAAACCGGTGGTTCAGCTGAATGACGGCACCTGCATCGATCTGTCCAACAGTAATCTGTACATCCAGGCTCTGATCTGACCATCAGAGCCTTCCTCATCTTGCGCGGCATTTGCCGGAAACGGCAGCTGCCGGGTATTTTTTGCTGATTATGAAAAAGAACCTGATCAAGATCGGTATACTTGTAGCCGCCTTTCTTCTTTCCGTTGTCGGCTTTTCCAGTATCACCAACCAGACAAATGAAGACCGGACCAGAGAAATGGCCCCGGCAGAGCTGCCGGTGGTCACTCTTTTCTATGGAGAAACCCCGATCAATGAGCTGAGGGCCTATACGAATGAGATGGAGATCCGTTTCATGCGCGACACCATCACGCCTTTGAAGGAGGACAAGATCCTTCCTCTTATGATCGATGGCGTGGGGAAGACGAAACCGACCCTGAATTTCCAGATCCGCAGCCTCGACGGCGAACAGCTGCTGGCGGATGGGGCGGTTGATGAGTTTCGCCAGGAGTCGGGAATGCTTCGGACGGAGATCGAAGTGCAGAGCATTATCGACCCGGATCATGAGTATTCGCTGATCTTGACCCTGACGGAAGGGGACAGGAATACGTACTTCTATACCCGGATCCTGCTGCCGGGAGAGCCCCTGATCCAGGAAAGCCTTGATTTTGTTTCCGAATTCCACACCAAAGCGCTGGATAAGAACGCCTGTGAAGAGCTGACGACCTGGCTCGAACCGGACGCCACGGGGGATAATACCACGTTACATAAGGTAAATATTCATTCCTCTCTGGACCAGATCAGTTATGGCGAGCTGGCGCCTGAAGTTCTGATCGAGCCGATCCCGCGGATCGTGGAGATCAACAGCTCTTACAGCGTGGTGATGATGGACTACGTGCTGACAAGGAAGGGCGAGAACGGAGAAGACGAGTATTACAATACGGAAGAGTATTTCCGCGTCCGCCATACCGATGAGAGGGAGTATCTTCTGAATTACGAGCGCACCATGAACCAGATCTACCGGGAAGACTGCGCGTATTTTTACAATACCCTGATCCAGCTGGGGATCCGCGATCCCAAGGTGGATTATGTCGTCAATGAAGGCCAGACGATGGCGGCCTATGTGCAGGAAGGGGATCTGTGGAGCGTGAATTTTGAAACCGGGAAACTGTTTAGGGTGTTCAGCTTCCGCAGTGCCGGCGATATCGATCCGAGAGAAAATGATAACGCGCATGAGATCCGTATCATCAATATGGACGAGAACGGGAGCGTCCGGTTTGTTGTTGCGGGTTATATGAACCGCGGGGATCACGAGGGACAGTGCGGGATCGCTGTCTATGAGTTTGACGGATTGACGAACACCGTCGAGGAACAGGCGTTTATTCCTTTAGATCGCTCCTTCCCCGTGCTCCGATCCGACCTGGACGGCGTGATCTATGAAAACAATGACGCTTACTTCTATTTTATGCTGGGCGGGTCTTTGTATGACATCAATCTGAACTCGCGAAAGATCCAGCAGCAGCTTTCCTCTTTGAACGAAAAAGCCTGGTGCTGCCCCGAATCCGGGCGGTATCTTGTTTTCCAGTCAAGCGGGGATCAGTATACGGCGGACAAGATGACGATCATGGATCTTGAAGAGAAAACGAGCTTCGACGTGACTGCGGGTGAGGGTGAATACTTAAAGCCCCTGGGCTTTATCCAGGAGGACCTGATCTACGGAGTCGCCCGCGCGACCGATGTATATACGGATGCGGCGGGGATCGTGACGTTCCCCATGTATAAGGTCTGTATCATGAATGCGGGCGGGGATCACGCGCTGTATAAGGAATATCAGAAGGAAGGCTATTTTGTTTCCGACATCTCGGTTGACGGGTTTACGATCTACCTCGACCGCCTGCAGCGCAGCGCCGGCGGCTATGAGATCGCTGAACCCGATACGATCATGAACCGGGAAGGGGAGGATATGGAAAAAGTATCCATCCACACCACCGTTACCGTGGTCAAGGAAACCGAGATCCAGATCGATATGGGGAAGGAGATCAGCAATACGACGCCCAAGGTGCTGACGCCGAAGGATATCCGTCCCTCGGAGGACCGGACGGTGGCTCTGCCCGGGGCAGAACCTTCCAATCTTTATTATGTATATTCCGCAGGAAATGTGCTCCTTTCGACCGATACCTTCCGGGAAGCCGTGATACGGGCGGACGAGAATATGGGCGTGGTCGTGGATACGGATATGAGGTATCTGTGGATGCGGGCGAGGGCGTTGAGCGTTGCGCCGATCCCGCTGGACAAAGAGGCGATCTCCGGCGACGGCGGATCGGTTTATGCCTGCGTGCGCGGAATGCTGGCGTCAAAAGGCATCACCATTGACGTGGAATCCCTTATGAACAGCGGGCAAACGCCGAAGCAGATCCTGGAAAGTTCCTTGAAGGATTCGATCTTTTTGGATCTTTCGGGCTGCGATATCTCGCAAACCCTGTACTATATCAGCAACGGAGCGCCGGTTTTTGCCATGTCCAGCGCAGCGACGGCCGTGCTCCTGGTGGGGTATGACGGCGGCGGAGTGACCTGGTTCGATCCGGTGACGCAGAGCAACTCCTATATGGCGATGGATGACGCGCGGGAATTCTTCGGAAGCTGCGGGAACATATATTTTACTTATACGGAATAGTAAAAAAACGATAAAAAAATCATAGATTTCTCCTTCCTTTCGTTCAAAATCACGTTTTTGGGCACAATGCTTGAAATACAGGATAATTCTTGGTATATTTGACGCTGGAGTTTATCGAAAGGTTTATTTTTCAGAGAGATCATTATGAATACTAAAGAAGTAACCGTTTCGGATTTTGCCGGAAAACGAGAAAATGCTTTTGCAGAACTTGTCCAGGTCGCCTGCAGATTTGACAGCAGGATCACACTGGAGAGCAACAACAGGCGCATCAACGCAAAGAGCATAATGGGAATTATGGCTTTTCACCCGTCAAGCGGGATGACTGTAAATATTGAGACTGAAGGAAAAGACGAGTCAGAAGCGCTTGTAGCAATGGAAGAGTTTTTAGTCAGAAAGTGATATTCGGAGAGGAGAAAGTGATGGCTACGATCAATAGCAAAGGAACAACCAGCACTACAGCAGCGGATACAACCAAGTCCGCGAGTACAGCAGAAACAGCAAAGAGCACGGTGACAAAGACAGCCGAAACTGTAAAACCGGCCGCAGAAAAAGCAGCTCCTGCTGCAAAACCGGTCGAAGAGAAGACAGCTGCAAAGCCGGCTGCAGAGAAAGCGCCTGCCGCTGAGGCAGAAAAGTCTTCCGTAAAGAAGGCTGCGGCTGCGGTAAAGAGCAGCGCAAAGAAGACTGCTTCCAAGGCAAAGACAGCAGTAAAGAAGACCGCTTCCAAGGCAAAGGAAACAGTAACGAAGGTCAAAGCGGCAACCACAAAGAATGTTTCCGCCAACATCTTTGTCCAGTATGCGGGCAATGAAGTTCTGACAAAGGATGTTCTGGAAAGAGCCAAAGAAGCTTATATCGCGGAAGGACACAGCGCATCCGGGATCAAGTCCGTTCAGATCTATATGAAGCCGGAAGAGAATGCAGCCTACTATGTGATCAACAATACGGCCGGCAAGATCAATCTGTTTTAAGGAAAATTTGACATAATATAAGACCTTGAAACGGATTATACGGAGAAATCGACGGAAAAGACCGAAAAGCATTGCTTGTCGGTCTTTTTTTTGTTATAATTCATAGGCATTTTACGCCGATTTGTATTGGGAGAAAAAATGGAGAATTCGCCGGATACGCTGCAGGATATACGAACCGATGCGGCGAAACGCGATCAATATATATCCGATCATAAAAAATTCATAATGGGGTGCGCTTACAAGACGGTCCGGCATTTTGTCACGGAAAGTGATGATGAATGGTCGATTGCTTTGATCGCGTTTAACGAGGCCATAGATTCCTATGATGAAAAACGGGGAAGCTTCGAGGGCTTTGCTTCGCTGGTGATCAAACGCCGTCTGGTGGATTACATTCGTTCCGAATCACGCTTTTCCGGGGAAATGTCCATGGAACCGAAGATACTGGACGGGGATCTCGACGAAGAAGATGAGCCTTCGCCTCTTCAGCTGGAGGTGCGGAGGAAGACCGGGGAACTGTCGGTGGACGATATCGGGAAAATGACGATCAAGGACGAGATCGAAGCCATGCAGGGCGTGCTCGACAAATACGGTTTTTCCTTCTTTGACTTGACGGAATGCTCTCCGAAGGCTGAAAAAACGCGGAAAAGCTGTGCCCTTGTCGTGTCCGTTCTCGTAAAGGAAGAGGATATCTTTAAGAAAATGAAGACGAACCGGACGCTTCCTATTAATGAATTGTGCAAAATTTCCAAAGTACCCCGAAAAATTTTGGAAAGGCATCGCAAATATATAATAGCTACAGCAGAAATAATACATGGTGATTATCCGCTGCTTGCGGATTATTTAGGATATATCAGAGAGGCAATGTCATGAAAGCGGTCGTACTGGAAATTAAAAACGGTATGGCAGCCGTTATGAAGGAAGACGGCACCGTAGAAAAAGTAAAGAGAGAGTGTGAAGTCGGGGATGTGATCGAGATCAGTGAAAAGGCAAAGATCCATGCGTTCCCGAGGGCCAGAAAGTTCCAGGCAGTGGCAGCGGCTGCTGTTGCCGTATTGGTGTTGTTGGGCGGTACATTTCATTACAGAACTTCCGTAAAAGCCTGCACCTTTGTTTCAATGGATGTGAATCCGTCTTTGGAATATGTTCTAAATTCCAGAGACCGGGTGCTTACCGTAAAAGCATGGAACGAAGACGCTACGCCGATCGTGGATTTCCTGAATACAAAGGGAAAGATCAAAGGCAGAGCCATTGACGAGGCGATCAGTGAAACAACCCAGTATTTAAAGGAGCTGGGATATCTCGGACAGACAGAAAAAGAGGATAACATCCTTGTTTCCGTGGCAACATCGGATGACGCTGCTTCGGAGCGCGTTGCAGCCGTGGTACGTACGGCGATCGAGGAAAATGAAGAGATCCCGGTCCGGATCGAAGTGAAGCAGACGACGCTGGAAGAGCATAAACAGGCGGAAGAGTACGGGATCAGTACCGGCCGTTATGTAAAAGCTGTTGAAGGAAAAGAACGGGAAGCAGATGCCAGCGGAGAAATGACCGAAGAATCGAAGAAAGAACAGCCTGTTCTGACTGCGAAGGATTTGGAAAAGGTCATGAACGAGCCTGTGGAGAATCTTGTTTCTCCTGATGTGCCCGCGACGATCAACGGATCGGAGATTAAAGAAGCAAATGCGCAGGATGCCGCGGTAAATACGCAGAAACCTGCGGAAACAGTTTCTACTCCGGATAAGAAGACCGAAGAAAAGAAAGACGGCGATAAGAAGAAAAAGAAGAAAGAAGAGAAGGAAAAGAAAGAAGCTGCTTCCGATAATACCGGTTCTGAGGAAGGAAAGTCTACAGAAGCTGGAGAAGCTTCTACAGAGCCTAATACCGAAACGGAAACGGCCCCCGAACCGAAAGAAGAGAAGGATGCCGAAGAAGTGCCCGGCACGGAATCAACCGAAGGGGAACCTGCGGAAACCGAACCTTCTACGGAAGTCGTTGAACCGGTAGAAGAACAGCCCACAGAAGTGGAAATGACAGACGAAGAACGTGCTGCTGCAGAGCAGGAAGAGGTTCGCAGACAGCAGGAGATCGAACAGGCAGAGGCAGAGGCTCAGGCCGAAGCCGTCCGCCAGCAGCAGGAAATCCAGGCTGCCGAGGGAGTGGTTCCGGCCGTTGATCCTGCACCTTCACAGGCAGCGCCCTCAGAAGCAACAGGCGAATAAGATAACCATTACGCCAGTTTCAGGGCAATCTTCATCATATTTGTAAATGAAAGTTGACGCTCCTCCGCCGTGGTGACTTCACCCGTAAATTCAGAATCGGAGATCGTCAGTATGCAGAGGGCATTTGCCCCTCCCGCGGCCGCATTGGAATATAATGCGGCTGCTTCCATTTCTACCGCAAGTACGCCCATATCGGTCCAGGATTTTCCTCCGGGATTCCCGATCTCATCCGAATAGAACATATCAGAGGAGAGGATATTGCCTACACGGTAGGGAATATTGAGTTCCTCTGCCTTTTCTGTAGCCTTGCGAAGAAGCTCATAGCTGCAGATGCAGGAATAATCGCCGGGAAGATGGAACAGCCGCACATAGTTGGAGGTCGTGCAGGCGCCCATGCCGAAGATCACGTCACGCACATGGATCTCCGGGCTGACAGCGCCGGCCGTGCCGATACGGATCAGATTTTTCACGCCGTAAAAATGGATCAGTTCATGAGAATAAATTCCGATCGAGGCACAGCCCATGCCTGTTCCCATGACGGAAATGCGGTTTCCTTCGTAAAGACCCGTGAAACCGAGCATGTTTCTGGTCTCGTTGAACTGCTTCACATCGGTCAGGAAGTTGTCCGCGATGAATTTTGCCCGCAGCGGATCCCCGGGCAGCAGAATGGTTTCCGCGATCTCTCCGACCTGCGCGGAGATATGCGGGGTTGGTACGGAATTGTTAGATGCCATAATTTTTCTCCTTTCCTGGATAGCTTTTTCCTTCCAATTCATTATATAATAAGCACAGAAAAAAACGTAGTTTTTTGTAACTTTTCCAATATTGTGTGTTTCAATACGGTGTGCTACCCTAGCTATAGTGAATTCACCTCAAAAGGGGTTGACAAAGAGGCAGGCCGGCAATCTGGAAACGGCTCGCCTCTTTTCTATTATTGTGATCTGCCGTAACTATTCACAGCCGAATTGCGCACAGGCTGCGCGATCACGGTCCAATACGTTTCGGTTGAGATGGGATATGCCGCGATAGATTTGGAAGAAATGTAATATATTTAAATGGGGGGAATAGGATGGATATCAAAAAACTGATCTCAGAAATGACATTGGAGGAGAAGGCGAGCCTGTGCTCGGGAAAAGATTTTTGGAGGACAAAACCGGTCGAACGTCTGGGGATCCCGAAGATCATGGTTTCCGACGGACCTCACGGACTACGGAAACAGGCGGAGGGCGGCGACCATCTCGGCGTGAACGACAGTATCGAAGCGGTCTGCTTTCCGGCAGCCTGCGCTTCAACAGCCAGCTTTGACAGAGACTTAATTCGAAATATCGGGGAAACGATCGGCGAGGAATGCCGTGCCGAAAACGTGGCGGTGATCCTGGGGCCCGCGATGAACATCAAGCGTTCGCCTTTATGTGGACGGAATTTTGAGTATATGTCGGAAGACCCCTATCTTGCCGGTGAAATGGCCGCTTCCTATGTGAAGGGAGTGCAGAGCAAAGGGGTCGGCACTTCGATCAAGCATTTTGCGCTCAACAGCCAGGAGCATGAACGGATGAGCGGTTCCTCGGAAGCGACGGAGAGAACGATGAAAGAGATCTATCTTCCCGCTTTTGAAAAGGCCGTAAAGGAGAGTGCTCCGTGGACGGTCATGTGCTCCTACAACCGGATCAACGGAGAGTTTGCATCGGAAAATGACTGGCTCCTGAATAAGCTTCTTCGCGACGAATGGGGATATGACGGCGTTGTGGTCAGCGACTGGGGCGCTGTGAATGACCGGGTGAAAGGGCTTCAGGCCGGGCTGGATCTGGAAATGCCGGGAAGCGGCGGAGATAAT
>JAEESA010000070.1 GCA_016286115.1 Lachnospiraceae bacterium | reverse complement strand
GCCGCCGAGCCTGAAAATCTTCATTCGTCATGATACAGGCACGAGGAGGTAGCTTCCTGCGCTGAGCTTTGCATCCGCGCAGATCCCGTTCAGAGCGGCCACCTTTTTTACGAACGAGGACGTCTTTTCTCCCACGCCCTTATACGACTCGGCCACGGACCACAGGCTCTCCCCTTCCGCGATCTCGATGCTCTGGTACGAAACATCCTTATTTTCTCCCGCGTGCACCTTCGATGTCCCGCCGAGAAGGACCGCCATCAGCACGAGGACCATGAAGACGGCCGCTGCCATCAGTGTAAACGAGATCATCACCCTTCTATTGTATCTGGCGCGCCTTCCGGACCTGCGCCCTGTTCTTATCTCACCGCTTCTTTCATCTCTGACCGCTTCTTTTGCGATCGCCTTGTTTGCCAGTATTTCTTTTGCCATCTGATAATCGATCAGCGTATTTTTCGCGTTTTCCTTCATTCTTTCATACCTCCTGCCAAACAAATTTTCGGAACATCCGTTCGATTTACTAGTATAATAGTACCAGAACAAATGTTTGTCAAGAACTTTCGAACATATTTTCGGAACTTTTGTTTGCTTTTCAGAATCGCTTATGATAGAGTTGATTGTAGAAAGGAGATTCCCATTATGGCAAAAGGTAAAATTTCCGCAAAACAGGAAGAGATTTTGAACTATATTAAAGAGGAGATCCTAAAGAAGGGCTATCCCCCGGCGGTCCGGGAGATCTGCGAAGCGGTGAACCTGAAATCCACTTCTTCCGTTCATTCGCATCTGGAGACTTTGGAAAAGAACGGGTTCATCCGCCGTGACCCGACGAAACCGAGGGCCATCGAGATCGTTGATGACCAGTTCAACCTGACCCGCCGCGAAGTCGTGAACATCCCGATCGTCGGACAGGTCGCCGCCGGCATGCCGATCCTGGCGCAGCAGAACATCGAAAACTATTTCCCGGTTCCGACCGAGTTCGTTCCAAACGCCGAGGTCTTCATGCTAAATGTCAAGGGCGACAGTATGATCAATGTCGGCATCTTTAACGGAGACAATGTGCTGGTAGCGCGGCAGAATACTGCGCGCAACGGAGAGATCGTGGTCGCGTTGATCGACGATTCCGCCACAGTAAAGACATTTTATAAAGAAAACGGTTATATCCGCCTGCAGCCGGAAAATGATGAGATGGATCCGATCATCGTGCAGGATTGCCAGATCCTTGGGCGGGTATTCGGCGTATTCCGGTTCTTTTAGATCATGAATGAGGAGATAAAACGAAAACTTCAGGAAAAAAAAGAGAGGGTTGTGCGGCGAAGCACAACCTCTCTTAAATGGATCATTTTTTCCCTTTTATCGGGACTTGCGATCGGCGCTGCCGCCTCGTTTTTCAGCGCCTGCCTGTCGTTTCTGACTACGCTTCGGATGAAGTATGATCTTCTGATCCTGCTGCTGCCTGTCGGCGGGCTTTTTATTGTGTTCCTTTACCGGGTCCTGCATGAAGAAAACGATACGGGGACCAATCTGGTCCTGCGCAGCATCCAGTCCGGCGAACACCTTCCCCTTCGCATGGCGCCGGCCATCTTCCTTTCCACGATGGTGACGCATCTCTTCGGCGGTTCCGTCGGCCGGGAGGGAGCGGCTCTCCAGTTCGGCGGCAGTATCGGCGCCGGGCTCGGGCGGCTTTTTCGTTTCGATGATAAGGATCGGAACATCATGATCATGTGCGGGATGAGCGCTGCTTTTTCCGCTCTTTTCGGCACGCCGATGGCGGCTGCCATCTTTTCCATGGAGGTCATCTCCGTCGGGATCATGCATTATTCCGCGCTGCTCCCCTGCGTCATCGCCTCGCTGACTGCGCGTTATACCGCCATGTTTTTCGGTATTCCGGCAGAACATTTTGATGTGCCGCTCATTCCTTCATTTAACCCGGCCGGCTTCGGCCTGACGATCGCCCTGGCCGCGCTGTGCGCCCTGATCGGCTCCGCCTTCTGCATTCTTCTGCACAAAGGAGAAGGCTTTATGAAGCGGCTTTTTAAGAACCCCTACCTTCGCATTGTTGTCGGCGGATCGGTCATCGTCGGCCTGACCTTTCTTGTGGGGCATCAGACCTACAACGGAACCGGGGTTGATGTGATCAGGATCTGCTTCACCGGTTCGATGCCCTGGTACACCTTTCTCATGAAAATGCTGTTTACGGTCATTACGATCAGCGCAGGCTATAAAGGAGGGGAAATCATCCCCTCCCTGTTCATCGGCGCCGCCTTCGGCGATCTGTTTTCAAGCCTCATAGGCCTCCCCTCGGCCCTGTGTTCTGCGGTCGGCATGTGCGCGCTGTTCTGCTCCGTGACCAACTGCCCGATCACCGCGCTCCTCATCAGCTTCGAGCTCTTCGGCTTTGAAGGTATGCCGTATTTCCTCGTGGCTGTCGCCGTTTCCTATGTGGTTTCCGGCTATTACGGCTTATACAGCAGCCAGAAGATCATGTACTCCAAGTACAAAACGAATTTCATCAATCAGAGGACGCATTAATCTCGTCCCCATTTTTGTGGTGCTCCGCCTTCACGTCATACATCTGCCGGTCGGCGATCCGGATCAGTTCATCCGCGGACAGATACCCTTTGCCGCTGGTACGCGCAACGCCGATACTGACCGTCACAAAAACATCCCCGCCGCAGTCGATATTTCGGACCGCGATCTCCATCTCTCTGCATCGCTCGGCCAGTTCTTCCTGGGTCTTTTTCCCGGGAAGAAGCACCGCGTACTCGTCTCCGCCGAGCCTTGCCCCCACGCCGTCCGGGAACAGCTCCTTAATGAGCTCAGCCGTGCGGATGATCACATGATCGCCCATCGCATGGCCCTGCGTGTCATTCACCTCTTTGAAGTGATCGAGATCCATGTAAAGCAGGGTCTGCGGCCCGTTCACGTTGTTCTTCATGTACTCATAGAAATACCGCCGGTTATAAAGCCCGGTCATCGCATCCGTGTTCGCGGCCGTAAGGATCCGCTGCTCATAGGTCCGCTGGAAAGTCACGTCATTAAAGAGGCAGATATACCCCGTCAGATGGTCAAAAGAATCCCGGATCTCCCGCTCTGTCACGATATAGATCCAGGGCGAGCCGAGAAGCTTGATCTCCACTTCCTCCACCGCGGAATGATGTTCTTCATCCACCTTTTTCTCCCGCACCGGGTGGAAACGATCTCCTTTCCATTTCCTGTAGTCGAAGTTCTCCCAGTCGTCTCCGTTGGCTTCTAAAATGCCACGAAATTCCTCATTCATTTTCACAACGCCCCAGTCCGGATCCATGAGAAGGACCGGGAACGGCAATGAGTCAACCAGGATCGTCAGGGCGTGCCCCATATTGGAAAAATCCGTCACGTCATGACCGAAACCCACGGTTCCCCAGAGCTTTCCGAACCAGTCATAGATCGGCGTTTTATAGGTCGTAAACTGCTTCATCTTCCCGCACGACATGATCGGTTCGTCAAACGAAAGTGTGCGCCCCGATTCCATCGTCGCGCGTTCCGTGGAGGAATAGATCTTTGCGCTTTTTTCATCCAGGGTTTCCCAGATCGCCGTATTCTTTTTCCCGATGATCTCCTCTTTATTTTTTCCGACGGCATTGGCAAACATATCATTGACCAGCGCATGCACGCCGTCTTTTCTCTTGTACCAGATCAGATCGGGAGAGGTCTCTATCGTCGCAGTCAGCAGGTCTTGATACACCCCGTATCCCGCCTGGTCCCTCGTCCTCCGGATCAAGGCCGAGCAGCGGGCTGCCCGCAGTTCCTTGCTTTCCTGAATAGGCCAGATATCCAGCACACCAAGCCCGAAAAGGCTTTGCACCTCCTCGTTTTCTCCGATAAATACCACCTGAAGCGCAGGCTCATGCGGCGCTGCAAGCCCACAGGCAAATTTCGCGTCATCTGTGATCACGATCGCCGCCTGATGCTCCGGAAGGAAGAAATCGTCCGGCTTTTCAATACTCGAAATCGAGAGAAGGATATGGTCTGCCGTCTTTGCCTTGCGGCACCCTTCCCTGTCTTCTTCGTTTTTCAGATAAAGATAAAGATATAATTCAAGTTGAAACAAAGTTGTCCCTCCAAAACCTTAGTGCATGGTTTATTTCATAGCCTCTTTCATGTTACGGATCAGCTCGCCTGCCTTTTCGGGCGCGTCCTTGCCGAATTCGGCGAAGAGCTTTACGATCGCGGATCCGACAATGGCGCCGTCGGAAAGAGCCGCCATGGCTGCCGCCTGTTCGGGTGTGCTGATCCCGAAACCCACGGCACAGGGAATATCGGTGTATTCCCTTACCGTCTTTACGATGGAACCGATATCCGTCGATATATTCGTCCTCGTACCGGTCACGCCGAGGCTGGACACGATGTATAAAAACCCTTCTGCTTCCCTCGCGATCCGCGCGATCCGGTCCTCCGAGGTCGGCGCGATCATCGAGATCAAGGCGATCTCATACTTTTGGGTAATCTCTAAGAATTCTCCCTTTTCCTCAAACGGCAGGTCCGGCAGGATGATCCCGTCCACGCCCGTCTCCTGGCACAGCGAAAAGAATTTTTCCGCTCCATAGGAATAGACTACGTTGGCATACGTCATAAATACAAACGGGATCTTCACGTCCTTTCTTAGTGACCTGACCATGTCAAAGATCTTATCCGTTGTCGCGCCGCCCTTTAGCGCACGCATGCTGGCTTCCTGGATCACCGGGCCTTCTGCGGTGGGATCGGAAAAGGGGATCCCAAGCTCCACAAGATCAGCGCCGTTCTGTTCCGCCAAGCGGATCGCGCGTTCCGTCGTCGCAAGGTCCGGATCGCCGCAGGTGAAAAACGGGATGAACGCTTTCCCGTGTGAAAATGCTTCCCTGATCCTATTCATGAAGATCCTCCCCTCTGTATCTCGCGATTGCGGCGCAGTCCTTGTCCCCGCGTCCCGAGATCGTCACGATGATGATCCGGTCTTTCGCCATCTTCGGTGCCAGTTCCATGGCCTTTGAAACCGCGTGCGCGGATTCGATGGCAGGAATAATTCCCTCTGTTTTGGAAAGATATTCAAACGCCTGTACTGCTTCTTCATCGGTCACCGGCACATATTCCGCCCTGCCGATATCATGAAGATAGGCGTGTTCCGGACCGATCCCCGGATAGTCAAGTCCTGCCGAGATCGAATACACCGGCGCGATCTGCCCGTACTCATCCTGGCAGAAATAGGATTTCATGCCGTGGAAGATCCCCGAACGCCCGGTATTGATCGTTGCCGCTGTTTCAAATGTATCAATCCCCCTGCCGGCCGCTTCGCACCCGATGAGCCGTACCGACGTATCTTCGATAAAATTCGCAAAGCTTCCCATCGCGTTCGACCCGCCGCCCACACAGGCGATCACCGCATCCGGCAATCTCCCTTCCTTTTCCAGGATCTGTGCTTTCATTTCCTTACTGATCACCGCCTGAAAATCCCGGACGATCGTCGGGAAGGGGTGCGGTCCCATCACGGAACCGAGGCAGTAATGCGTATCGCTGATGCGGGACGTCCACTCTCTCATCGCTTCCGAAACCGCATCCTTTAAGGTCTTCGTTCCGGTCTTCACCGGGATCACTTCGGCGCCTAAAAGCCGCATCCGATAGACGTTCAATGCCTGCCGGATCGTATCCTCTTCGCCCATGAAGACCACACATTCCATATCAAGTAGAGCCGCCGCCGTTGCGGTCGCCACGCCGTGCTGCCCGGCACCGGTTTCTGCGATAAGCCGGGTCTTCCCCATCTTCTTCGCAAGCAGCGCCTGGCCCAAAACATTATTGATCTTATGCGAACCGGTGTGGTTTAGATCCTCTCTTTTCAGATAGATCTTCGCTCCACCGAGATCCCTTGTCATCTTCTCCGCGAGCGTAAGCAGCGACGGCCTGCCCGCATAATCACGGAAAAGATCCTCCAGTTCTTTCACAAAAACAGGATCGTTTTTCCACTTTTCATACGCCTCTTCAAGCTCGATCACTGCATTCATCAGGGTTTCCGGCATGTACTGTCCGCCGTGCTCCCCGAATCTTCCCTTTCTTTCCGACATGTTACTCTCCTTCCATGCCAACGCCGTTTGCTCTGCGCACTGCGCTGACAAAGGCTTTCATCTTCTCCGGATCCTTTCTCCCGTTGGTTTCGATCCCGGAGCTCACATCCACACCATACGGATCCAGCATTTTCACTGCATCCTTCACGTTTTCCGGCGTCAGCCCGCCCGCCAGAAAATACGGCCGGCTGATCTCATCCAAAAGTCCCCAGCTGAAAAGTGTCCCCGATCCGCCGTCACTCGAATCCAAAAGCACGAGGTCCGCCATGCTCTGCTGCGCAAAGAAAGCATCCTCTCTGGCATTCATTGAAAACGCCTTCCAGATGGGCTTGTCCGTCCTCGCCCTGAGCTGATGGATATAGGCCATATCCTCGCCCCCATGGAGCTGCACCACATCGATAATACCGTTCAAAAGGAGCTGCTCGATATGATCCAACGGCTCTTTCACAAAAACGCCGACCGTCCGGATCGAAGGGTCCAGCCGCGCCCTCAGATCCGCCGCTTCCCCGTCCAGCACCGCTCTCCGGCTGTTCTGTGCAAACACAAAGCCGACGTAGTCCGGTTTCAAAAGATTCGCCGTATCAATATCCTGCGCATGTTTCAGTCCGCACAATTTTATCTTTGTCATACCTTCCTCCGTTTTTAAAACGTGCTAGTTTCTGAACGCCTCCAGCATCTCTTTCTTCTTCTCCGCCCGCATCAGGGCTTCCCCGATCAGCACGGCGTCCACGCCGGCTTCCCGCAGCGCGCGTGTATCGTCCGGTGTTTGAATGCCGCTTTCCGAAACAAAGACCGCTTCCTTCGGAACGAGCTCCCTGAGCGACTTGCTGTTGCCAGTATCCACCGAAAAGTCCTTTAAGTTCCGGTTATTGACCCCTATGATCTTTGCCCCGGATCGCAGCGCCGTTTCGATCTCCTTTGCGTCATGCGTTTCCACCAGAGCGCTGAGCCCGAAGTCTTCTGTCATCTCCCTGTACTCTCTCAATTCTGCTTCCGAAAGCAGGGAAACGATGAGCAGCACCGCCGCCGCTCCGATGAGCTTTGCCTCACAGATCATATACGGATCGATCGTAAAGTCCTTCCGAAGGCACGGCGTGTTGATATTCTCCGTGATCTCGCGCAGATAGGAATTATCCCCTAAAAACCACTTTGGTTCCGTCAGCACCGAGATCGCGTCTGCGCCCGCCTCCGCATACTCCCTTGCGATCGAAATATAGGGAAAGATCGGCGCGATCACGCCCTTGCTCGGAGAAGCCTTCTTCACCTCGCAGATAAAGGACAGGCCTTCCCTTCGCAGCGCCCCTTCAAAATCAGGGCCTTCCTTCGGTTCCGATTCCGCTTCCCGCCTGATCACGTTAAACGGTTTTTTTCTCTTCTCCGCTTCGATCCGTTCACTGGTCGCCGCGGCGATCTCATCCAAAATAGTCATGCCCGGTTACTGATCTCCTTTACTTTTTCCAGCACCTTCATTGCCTTGCCGCTGTCAATGAGCTCCGCAGCAAGCTCCACGCCCTTCTTCAAGTCACTTGCTTTCTCGCCGATATAAAGCGCCGCTCCCGCGTTTAAAAGCACTGCGTCCCTTCTCGGCCCTTTCACGCCCTTTAAGACATCGATCAGCATCTCCGCGTTTTCCGCCGGCTCCCCGCCGACAAGATCCGACTTTTTACAGCGGCTAAGGCCGAATTCCTCCGGCGTGATCATGTAAGTCTTAAACCATCCGCCCTTGCATTCGCAGACCTTCGTCGGCGCGCTCAGCGAGATCTCATCCAGTTTATCCATCCCATAGACCACCATGCCGCGTTTCACGCCGAGCGTCATCAAAACCTGCGCCAGCGGCTCCACAAGGTGTTCGTCATACACCCCCAGAAGCTGCATCGCCGGGCTTGCCGGGTTCGTCAAGGGCCCCAGAATATTAAACACGGTTCGAAAACCCAGTTCTTTACGGATCGCCCCGACATACTTCATCGACGTATGGTACTTCTGCGCAAAGAAGAAGCACATGCCCGCCTCTTTAAGAAGTGTTCTGCACAGATCCGGATCCTGATCGATATTGATCCCCAGCGCCTCCAGGCAGTCCGCCGTTCCGCACTTGGAAGACGCCGCCCTGTTCCCGTGCTTGGAAACAGGGATCCCGCCGGCCGCCGTCACAAACGCGGACGCCGTCGAAATATTAAAGCTCATCGCATTGTCCCCGCCGGTCCCGACGATCTCGAGCGTATCCATTCCCGTTTCGCACTTAATGGCATGGTCGCGCATCGCTGCCGCGCAGCCCGCGATCTCCTCCGTGGTCTCCATGTTCGCGCTCTTCGTAGACAGCGCTGCCAGAAATGCCGCGTTCTGCGTCGGCGACGTCTCCCCGTTCATGATCTCGTTCATGACGGCAACCGCTTCGTCATACGTCAGATCCTCTTTATTCACGATCTTAATGATGGCTTCCTTGATCATAAAATACTCCCTTCTATAGCTCCAGGTAATTCTTTAATATCTTCTTCCCCTCCGGGGTCAGGATCGATTCCGGATGAAACTGCAGGCCGTAGACGGGGAAGGATGTGTGCTGCACGGCCATGATCTCGCCCTGCGCGGTCTCCGCCGTCACTTTAAGGCAGGACGGCAGGCTCGCCTTATCCGCCGCAAGCGAATGATACCGTGCCACAGGCGTTTCCTCAGAGAGTCCCTGAAACAGCGGACAGGAAAGATCCAGCTTTGCGACCGACTGCTTCCCGTGCATGAGCTTTTCGGCGTAGGTCACAACGCCCCCGAAAGCCGCGCAGATCGCCTGATGCCCAAGGCAGACCCCGAGCATCGGGATCTTCCCCGCCAGGTCTTTTACGATATCGATAAGGTATCCCGCGTCTTCCGGCCGCCCCGGGCCCGGTGAAAGGATGATCTTATCGGGAGCAAGCGTCTCGATCCCGGCAGGCGCCATCTCGTCATTCCGGATCACTTTGATGTCATTATTCAACTCTCCCACATACTGATAAAGGTTATAAGAAAAGCTGTCGTAATTATCAACGAGAAGGATCATAACGTGTCCTCCTTTCCCGCTTCTTCGAGCGCCCGGATCACGGCTCTCGCCTTGTTCAAAGACTCCTCATATTCCTTTTCCGGCACAGAATCATAAACGATCCCCGCGCCGCTGCGGATGAAGACTTTTCCGTTCTTTTTATAGGCAATGCGGATCGCGATGCAGGTGTCCATATTGCCGGTAAAATCGATGTATCCGATCGCGCCGCCGTAGATCCCGCGCTTATTATTCTCGAGTTCTCCGATGAGCTGCACCGCCCGGATCTTCGGCGCTCCGGAGAGCGTTCCCGCAGGCAGCACCGCTTCGATCGCATCCAGCGCATCCTTATCGTCACGGATCTCGCCGCGGACCGTCGAGCCAATGTGCATGACATGCGAATACCGCTGGATCTCCATATATTTCTCCACCGACACAGTCCCGAACTTACTGATCCGCCCGAGGTCGTTTCGCCCAAGGTCCACGAGCATATTGTGTTCCGCCAGCTCCTTTTCATCGGCAAGAAGTTCCTTTTCAAGCTGCCGGTCCTCTTCCTCCGTCTTCCCCCGCGGCCTGGTCCCGGCCAGCGGGAATGTGTGCAGGACGCCGTTTTCAAGCTTCACGAGCGTCTCCGGCGAAGCCCCGGCCACCTCTACGTCCGTGCCCGAAAAATAAAACATATAGGGGGAAGGATTCAGTGTCCGAAGGATCCGGTACGTGTTCAGAAGGCTTCCCTCAAAGGGCGCGGAAAGACGGTTACTGAGAACGATCTGGAAGATGTCGCCTTCGGTGATATACTTCTTCCCTTTTTCGACCATTTCACAGTACGCAGCCTTATCAAAAAGCGGCGTTACATCCCCGGTCAGGACACCACCCTTTTCGACCTTCTTCTCGCCCTCGGCCAGAAGTTTTTTCATCTCGGCCAGGTCTGTTGCCGCCTTATCAAAACTGCCCTCAGGATCATTTAGCTTACAATTCGCGATCAGAAAGATCTTCTGCTTCAGATGGTCAAACGCAATGACCTTATCAAAGAGCATCAGGTCGCAGTCCATGAAATGCTCCGTATCCTCGGTCTGCCGCTTTGCGGTCGGTTCGCTGTAGGTCAGATAGTCAAAGGAAAAATACCCAACCAGCCCTCCTGTAAACGGCGGCAGTTCCTTCATGGACGGGCTCTTATAGTCCTTCAAAAGCTCACGTAAAAACGCCGTAGGGTCACCCGATTCGATCTCCCTATCGCCGGCCCTGATCTTTCCGTCGATGCAGGTGATATCAAAAACCGGATCGTACCCTAGGAACGTATACCGCCCCCACCGATCCTTTTCCTCCAACGACTCCAGAAGATACGTATGCTTTGATACATTTTTCAGTATCCGCAGCGCCTCGATCGGCGTGCACAGATCCGACAAGATTTCCGTACAGACCGGCGCGACCTTATATCGCCCATCCTCCGCCAACCGTCTAATTTCTTGTAAATCCGGAAATATCTTCATACCTTATCCCTGTTTATAAACTCAACACCGTGTAAAACCACATAACTTCTCAATATCATAGCACATTAATTCAGATAAATCCATTCTTTGCATACGTTTTGTTTTCCTGATCGGCACTAAACGGAGTCTGACTCATTTTCCCCTTGCCAGCCCTTCCCGTCCATGCTATACTCTACGCATCATTTCGGAAACAATTCTAAATTCAAAGGCCGTTCGGCCAAGCTTTTCCGATTGAAGTAACAAGAAAAACGGACTATAATCGAGAGGAGGAATCATTACGGAAAAAACGAACAACGGGATCGCCTGGCAGAACAAGGATATTACATCCAAGGTCTTTGGCGAATCATTAAAAAACAAGTCTCTTGAAGTATACGGGATTCATGTACCCCGGATCATTGATATGCTTCCGGCAGATTTTCCGGCGGTAGAGGCCAATGAACTTCGCATTGATCAGCTCTTCTTGTTAGAAGACGGATCGGTTGCGCTGATTGATTATGAAAGCGAATATAGCAAAAAAAATATTGTAAAGTATTTACGATACGTTCCCCGTATCTTTGAAAAATGGCTGAAGGAACATGGAGATTTCCCGGAGAAACTGCGGCTTATTGTGATCTATACTGCAGATGTGAAAAGCAGCTCTACGAAGCGGGTCTTCGATCAGGGGGCTATTCGGGTGGAGTTGCAGGAAGGTTTTCTTTCTGAGCTGGATGGGGATCAGATCACTGCGGATATAGAAAGAAAGATCAAAGCAGGAGAACCAATCTCGGATAAAGACATTATGCTTCTGATCATTCTCCCTCTTACATACCGGGAAAAGGATCGGCAAAACAAGGCAGTCGAGAGGATCATTGATCTGACGGATCAGGTTCCGGATCCGGTGAAATCCGGCAAGATCATGGCCGGAATGGTGACCTTCGCAAACCATATCATCACAAAGGAAATGAGAACAAAAATCTATGGGAGGTTGAAGATGACATTTATTGATCAGATGTTTGCAGAAGAAATGCAGGAAGCGTTGGACCAGAGGGCGGAAGAAGTGACAAGAGAAGTGACTAAAAGCGTAACTGCAAGCGTGACCCAAAATGTAACAAAAGAAATTGCAGAGAAGTTTCTTCAAAAAGGAGTTTCTTTAGAAGAGGTATCCGAGTGTACAAATCTTCCTTTGGAAACAGTCCGGAAACTGGCAGATGAGATTTTCCATACGGCAGGGGATGGTTCTTTCTGACTCATTTCAACCTAACCGATCCGTGAGAGGAAAAACATGATATCTTCATGCCCTTGTCCCGGTCAACGTTAACAATAAAGGTGAGAGCCGCCTCGCTGGCGGCTCTCACCTTTATTATGTATGTCTCTTTTTGCGGACAAACTCGGGCAGCATCGTCCGTGTCAACGTAATACTCTTCTCCAGATTCTTTGGAAGATGGTATTGTTCCCGTGGCAGCTATTTCACATAAATCGTGACCAATTTTACTGTTTCTTTGTAATTCCCGCTTGCGGCGGAGGTCACTTTGAAAACATAGGTTCCTTTCTTCGCTTTTTTCCTGAAAGTAATCGTGTCTCCGGAAATGGATACTTTTTTCGAGAGCTTTGCGGAATTCGTTTCGTCCACGATCGTCACCTGACCGTCAGACCCCTTTACCAGGATCTCCACCTTTTGGCTCTTTTTCTTCAGGGTCTTCGCTTTCAGCACCGTCCGGGAAGCGGTGATCTCCGATTCGAGTTTCTCTTCCGGTTCCGGCTCGGGTTCATTTTCCTCCCACTTCGCAAAGAGGGTGATGTCTCCGTTAACGGGATTGTCAAAATCATATTTTTCGCTATACGACGCATCCGCATACCAGCCCGCAAACGTATATCCTTCTTTAGTTGGATCTTCAGGACGGGTTACTGTCAATCCTTTTTCCACCTTCTGCGGATCAACAGAACTGCCTCCGGCGGTATTAAATGTAACAGTGCAATCCTCTTCTACCGGTTCAGGTTCTACAGGATCTTCCGGATCTACCGGGTCGGAAGCCCCGCCTGTTTTGGTGACCGAGAAAGAATAATCTCCGTCAATCGTTCCTAACCCGTTTCCAACCCCATACACATATACATAATAGGTAGTGTCTTTGTTTAATTCATAAGACTTTGTCTTTTCTTTGCTGTTAACTGACATCTCCTCATCATCCACAGGAATTCCACCCTGCTCAAGGATCTGAACCTTGATCGTACCTGTAGACCCGGAATTGCCTTTATAACTGATATTCATTGCTTTCAGCTCATAGCTCCCGCCGGTAGAGTCGGTTTGAAATCTGAAATAATCCTCATCATGGACAGTATCCTCAGAACCTCTGTAATCGATCAGATGTCCGGTTACAGACTCTCCGAGATTGTAATCCGCAGCAGTGGAGATGTCATCGCCTTCCAAATCCACCTCATTATCAACAGCAAGACCATAGCCTGCTCCTATTGCAGAAGTACTGACCGGATAAACGCAGATGTAATAGGTCTCCCCGGCGGTAAGCTTTACATAGGTACTGTTACTTCTGCTGACTGATGTCCCTGATGCAGTCAATTCTTTGATCATACCAGCCCCTTTACTGTCATACATGTAGCATCTCATAGGCTTTGATTGAGTACGGGCCTGCAGCGTGATCTTATAAAATCGAACTCCATCCAGTGCAGTAATCTGATACCAGCTGTAATAGCCTTCTTCAACGCTGCCATACGCCCACGTTCCGTCAACATCGATCGTTTCCGCCCCTTCGTATCCTTCAAAAGCAGGCATATCTACCTCATAGGCTGACGCTGAAATCTTCTCCGTCCAAAAGCCG
>JAEESA010000069.1 GCA_016286115.1 Lachnospiraceae bacterium | reverse complement strand
TATGATATTTGTATCTTCAAAACAACACAAGACAAACGGGGGCCGCAAGTGTGAAAAAACAAATTACCAACAAACTTCTCTGGATTTTTGCCGTCGGGCAGTTCGGCTGGAGCCTGCTTTCAGGCGTTGTTTCTAACTGGATGGTCTACTACTATACCGGCAGTCCGAATGCGCAGAATCCCAATACGGGTATTTTCGCGTCCGGTATCACGCAGAGTCCGATCCTCTTCAAGCTCACGCTCTTTGGCCTTGTTTTGGCGGTCGGCCGCATTTTCGATGCGATTACCGACCCGCTGATTGCCGGCTGGTCCGACGGCAGCAACTTCAGGGGCGGCCGGCGCATCCCTTTCATGCGGACGATCGCCATCCCCTTTGCCGCCGTTACGATCGGCCTGTTCGCGCTTCCGCAGACCGCCAATGTTGCCGTGAACGATGTCATGCTCTTCGTGCTTCTGATGGTCTTTTATCTGTTCATGACCATATTCTGCACGCCGTATAACGCGCTGATCGCGGAGCTCGGCGATACGCAGCAGCACCGGATCAATGTGTCCACATACATTTCCCTGACCTTTATCGTGGGCCAGAGTATTTCCTTCTTCCTGCCGAACCTGGCGGGGATGCTCGAAGGCGTTGCGGGACAGAGGGGCTCGATCCGCCTTGCGGTCGGGATCATGGCGGCGATCGCCTGCGTGGCGATGCTGATCCCCGCGTTCTACATCAAGGAACGGGATTATATCGACAGCAAACCCAGCCAGACGAAGCCGTTCAAGTCTCTGATCAAGACCTTCCAGAACAAGCAGTTCCGCCGCTTTGTATACAGCGACGTGATCTATTTCTTCGCGCTGACCCTGTTCCAGACAGGGCTTGCATTCTATGAGACCAAGCTGATGGAAATTGAAGACACCTGGACCTTTGTGCTGACGGCAACGATGACGGCGGTCTCGGTGGCGCTTTATCCGCTGGTCAATATTCTGGCCAAAAAGATCGGGAAAAAGAAGCTCATCATCACCGGCTTTTTCGGGTACTGTATCGTATTTTTGATCACGTACTTCTGCGGAAAGGGGCTGGGCTTCGGCTTCCTTGTCGCGGTCTGCGCGGCCGTGCCGATGGCGATCCTCGGGATCCTGCCGCAGGCCTGCGTGGCGGACGTGGCGGAACTGAGCCGCCTCGAAACAGGAGAGGACAGAAGCGGCATGTTCTTTGCAGCCAGAACCTTTGCGTTCAAGATGGGCCAGGCCCTTGCGATGGTGGTCTTTACGTCCATTACCGTATCCGGAACGTCGCAGAGCTATCGGACGACGGCGATCGTCGCGTTCTTTACCTGCCTTGCCGGGGCACTGATCTTCTTCCTGTATAAGGAGAAGATGATCCTTTCCAAGATCGATGAATTGAAGAAGGGGTAGGAATATGATCAAAGAATCCAAAGGTTGTTTTGAACTGCACACCGCGCGCACGACCTATGCGTTTTACGTGCTTCCGACAGGACAGCTGGGACATCTTTATTACGGGAAACGGCTCACGGTTTCGGAAGAAGCCATGGCGGAAAAGCATGCGTTTGCGCCGAGCAATACGATCACGCCGGATCAGGAGCATCTTGAGTTTTCCTATGAGCAGGGACCGATGGAAATTTCTGCCTATGGAAAAGGCGATACGAGAGAGCCCTTTATCAGCGTCGTACATGCCGACGGCAGCCGCACCAGTGACTTCCGTTACCGCTCTTGTTATTCGAGGAAGGGAAGAACGAAGGTCAACGGCATGCCGTGTGCTTATGGAAGCGAAGAGGAGATGGAGGAGCTGGAGATCCACCTTACGGACAACTCCTACAAGAACGAACTCATCCTTTACTATGTTGTGTTCCCGGCCTGTGACGTGATCACAAAAAGGGCAGTATTGATCAATCATGAAGAAGAAAAGCTGGTCGTAAACCGCCTGATGAGCTCTATGCTGGATTTCCCGGAGGACGGCTTTGTATTCACGTCGTTCCACGGAGCGCATTGCCGCGATGTATATGAAAAGGTGGACAGGGACGTGCTTCCGGGAAAAATAGAAGCCTCGATCTATGCCGGGGTTTCGAGCAACCGCTGCAATCCCTTTACGATGCTCTCCAGAAAGGGCGCAACGGAAGACTTTGGCGATGTTTACGGGTCGAACCTAGTGTACAGCGGAAACCATGCGACGATCGCGGAGCTGTCGCCTTTCTATGAGACGAGGCTTGTAACCGGGATCAATCCGGCGGAGTTTTCCTGGATCCTGAAAAAGGGGGAAAAATTCGAGACGCCGGAAGCGATCCTTTCGTTCTCGCCAAAGGGGTTTAACGGGCTGAGCCAGAACATGCATGCCTTTGTACAGAACCATATCGTCCGCGGGGAGTGGGCGAAGAAAGACCGCCCGCTGCTCTTAAACAGCTGGGAAGCGGCCTATTTCGATATCAACGAGCACAAGCTCTTAAAGCTTGCTTCGGAAGCGGCGAAAGCGGGTTGTGAACTCTTCGTTATGGACGACGGCTGGTTTGCCGAGAGGAGTGATGACCACCGTTCCCTCGGCGACTGGGAAGTCAATGTAAAGAAGCTGCCGAACGGGATCTCCGGGCTCGCGAAAAAGGTCAATGACCTCGGCCTTTCCTTCGGTCTTTGGGTGGAGCCGGAAATGGTGAATGTGGATTCCGATCTCTACCGTGAGCATCCGGACTGGGCCATGGCGGTGCCGGGAAAGGATCACGCGGAAGGGCGGAACCAGAGGATCCTCGATCTTGCGAATCCGAAAGTGCAGGATTATGTGATCGAAGCCATGAGCCGCGTCTTTTCGGAAGAGGGCGTGAGTTATATCAAGTGGGATATGAACCGCATTGTTTCCGACGCCTATTCGCCGTATCTTAGCGCGGAGCAGCAGGGGGAAGCGCTGCACCGGTATGTTCTGGGGCTGTATCATATCTGTGATGTTTTATTTGAAAAATTTCCGCACATTCTTTTTGAGGGATGTTCTTCCGGCGGGTGCCGGTTTGATCTTGGGATGCTCTGTTACTTCCCGCAGATCTGGGCGAGCGACAATACGGATGCCTTGTGCCGCGTGAAGATGATGACCAACTACAGCTACGGGTATCCGATGAGCACGGTTTCCGCCCATGTGTCGGCCTGTCCGAACCATCAGACGCTGCGCATCACGCCGCTTGAGACCCGCTTTAATGTGGCGGCGTTTGGCGTGCTCGGCTATGAATGCAACTTCTGCGATATGAGCAAAGAAGAAATGGAAGCCGTCAAGGCGCAGATCGCGCTCTATAAACAATGGCGCCACACGATGCAGTACGGGCACTTTTACCGCGGGCGGAATAATAACCTCCATGAATGGTGCGTGGTCTCAGAGGACAAAAGGCACGCTGCAGGGCTCTTGATGCACGAGCTCGTGCTCCCGAATTTCGCGTCCCACCGCTTCTTTGCAAAAGGCCTTGACCCGAAGAAAACCTACCGCTTTACGAACCGCTCTTTAAAGCACAATATCAAAGCCTTCGGAGATCTCGTAAACGCCGTGGCGCCTGTCCATATCAAAACCGATTCTCTGATGCAGGATATCCTTGCCCACTTCGTAAAGATGGACGGGGAAAATGAAAATTATCTGGTCGGCGGAGACCTTCTGATGCACAGCGGCATCGCTTTAAAACAGGCCTTCGCGTCCACCGGCTACAATGACAATGTCCGTTTCTTCCCGGATTTTGCCAGCCGGATCTATTTTATGGAGGAAGAATAGGAGGAATTATCTATGAAAAAAAGAGTCGTAAAGGCACTGTTGTCAGCTTCACTAAGCCTTGCATTGGTTTTCGGGTGTTTGACGCCTGTGCAGGCAAAGCAAAACACGCCGGATGCGGTTGCTGCGGCAGAAACAGAGGTCAAGAGTTTCACGGTTTCGATCCCGCTGGACCCGCTTTATGTGGACAAGTATGGGAAGCTCATTCCGCCTCCGGACCAGGTCTCCAAAAAGGATTTTCTGGATGCCGGCTATCAATACGGCGATCTGGTGAAGGTTTCGTTTCTGGATCAGGAACTCATTATCCCGTTCGGCTCCGCTTATTCCGATGTGGATTCGGGTGCGCCGGTGCTGGTGGGCAGAGAAAAGGATGAGTTTTTGATCCTCCTGATCAACAACGGTGATTTCGCAACGGAGTATCATCTCGCCGAAAAGGAAACACATGAAGACGGAAGCGTTTCATGGACGCCGGCAGAGGGTGTGGAGTGGCCGATCGCCTTTACGATCTCCATGGAAGAACCCGGCGGCTATAAGGACGAATATGACGCCCGCCACCTTCCGCCTTTCTCGAATGATTTCAAGGATTATCCGGATTTAAGCGCCGATGAATTTGCCAATTTCCGCGCCATTTCCACCAGAGGAATAAGAGAGGGCGTGCTTTACCGCACCTCCACGCCCCTGGATCCTTCGATCGGAAGGAGCGCGTATGCGGACGCGGCCTTACAGCTGGTCGGCGTCACCGTGATCATGAACCTTGCGGATGATGAAACAACGCTCCATTCCTACGAGGGCGTTGAGGATACATACGCGATCAAACAAAAGATCATCCCTCTGAACCTGAGCGTGGATGTGACCGCAGACGACTTCAAGGAAAAGATCGCCAAGGGCTTACGTTTCTTCGCCGAGAATAAGGGTGTATATGCGATCCACTGCAAAGAAGGGACCAATAGAGCCGGGATCGTATCCGCCATTTTAGAGCTCTTCATGGGCGCCTCCTTGGAGGAAGTGACCGGCGACTTTATGACATCCTATTACAATTACTACGGGATCGGTGTTGACGACAGAAGATACGATAAGATCATCGATGCGAATCTTACGAAGACCCTGCAGAAAGCCTTTGAAATAGAGGATCTTACGAATATCGATCTGCAGGCAGAAGCGGAAGAGTACATCCGCAGCACCGGCCTTACGGATGAAGAAATTAGCGCCTTGAGAGATAATCTCGGGATCGACGATATCCTGGCGGCCATGGATGACCTGAAGGGGAAGTTCACGCCGAAAAAGGGAAAGATCAAGGTAACGATGACCTGCAAGGATCCGACCGATGTATTTTATACCGTCGAAGTCATCAATAAGAAGACCGGGAAGCCGGTTAAGAACGAAACGGAGGAAACCGGCAGCTTCATCCTCAAAGGCTTAAAGAAAGGGAAGTACACGGTTAACGTCACCGCCTGCATGGATTACAACCATCAGACGTATTTCGGAGATACGATCACAAAGACAGTGAAGGTGAAGTGACCGAAAATGATTTAGAAGAAATCAGGTCTGCACGTTTTTTCGTCGGAAAAATGTGCAGACCTTTTGCATTTTTCGTCGGAAAAATGTTCTGAATACTTGCATTTTTCGTCGGAAAAATGTTGACGCGAGCGCCGGTTTGCGATATTTTGTAAGAGAAAGGTGGTGGTCTGGTGGAACGATTTCTTATGCAGGCATTAAAAAACTGGAAAGTATCGAAAAAAAGAAAACCTCTTGTCCTGTGGGGAGCCAGGCAGGTTGGTAAAACCTGGCTGATGCAGGAATTCGGAAAAAGAGAATTCGGTCAGGCCGCATATCTGTCCTTTTTCAGAAACACCAGAATGCAGAGGCTTTTTCAGGAGGATTTTGATCCGGGGCGGATCATAGAGAACCTGCAGATTGCGTGCAGAACAAAGATCACAAAGGAGAATACACTGATCATTCTGGACGAAATACAGGAATGTCCGGATGCGCTGGAATCATTAAAGATCTTTTGCGAAGAGCTGCCGGAGTATCCGGTAATTTGTGCAGGCTCTATGCTGGGAGTCAATCTTCATGAGGGAGTTTCTTTTCCGGTAGGAAAGGTGGATGAGCTGACGCTTTATCCCATGTCGTTTCGGGAGTTTCTTGCCGCTATGGATGAAAGCGGGCTTTTGGAAACGCTGGACAACGGAGACTGGGATCTGATCTCGGATAACCATGAACGCTATATAAATGCATTAAGAAGTTACTTTTTCGTGGGAGGAATGCCGGAAGCGGTGGCTTCTTTTGCCGAGAACATGGATTATACGGAGGTTCGGCGGATACAGGATAGCATTATCCGGCAATATGAAGAGGATTTCAGTAAGCATATACCGCCGAATGAATGGACAAAGGTGCAGCTGGTCTGGCGGGCGGTTCCGACCCAGCTGGCTAAAGAAAACAGAAAATTCTTTTTTGGGCAGGTAAAACAGGGCGCAAGAATGAAGGATCTGGAAAACGCCATCCTCTGGTTATGCAGGTATGGAATCGTCGGCAGGGTTCCGAGAGTAACGAAACCGTCCGCCCCGCTTGCTTCCTATGCGGAACAGCCTGCGTTCAAGCTGTTTCTTTCGGATATCGGACTGATGGGGGCGTTAAGTGAGCTGGATGCAGAGACGTTACTGGAAGGAAACGCTGTTTTCACGGAATTTAAGGGGGCTTTGACGGAAGAATATGTTTATACGCAGCTGCTTTCCGACACAGAACTGACGCCATATTATTATTCGGGAGAAAAAAGCACCTATGAAACGGATTTTGTAGTAAAGATCGGCCGGGATGTAATTCCTGTGGAGGTGAAGGCGGAAGAGAACCTGAAATCCAAAAGCCTGAAATTCTATAGGGATCATTTCCGCCCGCCGCTGGCACTGCGTCTGTCCATGTCACCATACAGAGAACAGGATTGGATGAAAAACATCCCGCTATATGCCGTAAGCCGCATCAGCGCGGAAAGAAAACAGATAAAGGCGGATTGACAGGTAAAAAAACACTTCCGTTTTCGGAGAAATGGAGTAGAATAGAGGTATCTTTTATTTTTCACATAAGGAGGGAGAGAAATGAAAAACATGAAAAGGAGAGTCCTTTCCTGGCTTCTCGCGCTTGTTCTGGTGTGCACCGGAACCGGACTCACGCAGGTCACCTATGGAGCTGAGGGAGAGGAAACAGAGGCCATCACCTTTGAAGCGGATGGGCTGAAGATTAAGGTTACCGATCCGGATGCCAAGTATGCAGAGGTTACGGGGGTTCTCGATAAGAAAGCCATGGGTGTTAACGTCGCAGAAGCTGTGACGGATCCGGGATCGGGAACAGAGTATCTGCTGACTTCGATCGGCAAGAATGCATTTAAGGGTATGAAGCAGCTTAAAGTGGCGTATATCGGGCTGAGTGTTATTTCGATCGCGGCAAATGCTTTTCAGGGGGACAGCAAGCTGGTAGAAATCGATATCAACAGCCGTTCTTTGACGAGTAAAACGGTTGGCAAGAATGCATTCAAAGGGATCAATAAGAAGGCTGTATTCTATGTTCCGGGAGCCTTAAAGAAAGATTATTCTTTCCTGAAGAAAAAAGGACAGAAAAAGGCAAAAGTAGAGGCTCTTGGAACCGGTACGATCATCCTGTATACAAACGATGTACATTGCGGCGTGGACGGAAATGTGGGCTATGCCGGTGTGGCTGCGTTAAAGAAAAACCTGATCGCAGACGGAAACGATGTGATCCTTGTGGACAGCGGCGATGAGGTGCAGGGCGATCTGATGGGCGCCATGACGAATGGTGAAGCGATCATCAGAGTCATGAATGCAGCCGGTTATGATATTGCGACACCCGGAAATCATGATTTTGACTATGGAATGGATACTTTCTTACACAATTGCAAAAAAGAAGCAGAGTTTAAATACATCAGTTCCAACTTTGTGGATCTCAGAACCGGAGAGACGGTGTTTGACCCCTATGTTATCAAGGAATCGAACGGGAGAAAAATAGCATTTATCGGTGCGTCGACGCCGCAGTCGATCACAAAGTCTACGCCCAAGTATTTCCAGGATGAGGACGGAAATTATATCTATTCGTTTTCCAATGAGGAGCAGACCAAGTCGTTTTATGAAGCGGTTCAGAAGGGAATCGACGGTGCGAAGGCTGCGGGAGCGGATATCTGTATTTTGATGTCGCATCTCGGTGTTGGAGAAGACAGTGCTCCATATGAGTCCACGGATCTGATCGCGAATACGACCGGGCTTACCGCTGTTTTGGACGGACATTCCCATACTGTCATGGAACAGCAGATAGAGACGGACAAGGATGGGAAAGAAGTGATCCTGACACAGACCGGTACAAAGCTGGAGAACGTTGGAATGATGATGATCACGAAAGACGGGAAAGTGGCTACTCGTCTGATCCCCGCTGTACTTCAGCAGGATGAGGTTGTTGCGGCACAGATTGCAACGGAAAAAGCGTCTTATGAGGAAATTCTGAAAAATGAAGCCGGGACTACGGATTTTGACCTCGTTATCAATGATACAGATGGGACCCGACTGGTTCGTTATCAGGAAACCAACCTTGGAGATCTGTGTGCAGATGCCTATCGGGTGATCGGGAAGGCGGATATCGGGTTTGCGAACGGCGGCGGTGTCCGTGCGGAAGTAGCTGCCGGAACGATCACATACGGAGATCTGAAACAGGTATTCCCGTTTGGTAATTTCTTATGTGTATTGGAAGTGACCGGTCAGACCGTTCTGGATGCGCTTGAACACAGTGTACGGAAAATGCCGAGCGAAAACGGAGGATTCCTGCAGGTCTCCGGGATGACTTTTGATGTTGATCCTTCGATTGATTCGCCTGTTGTGACGAATGATATTGGAGAATTCTTATATGTGGAAGAAGGAAAGCCAAGAAGGGTTTCCAATGTAAAAGTCGCAGGGGTAGCGCTTGACCCGGAGAAAACCTATACGGTCGCATCACACGGTTACGAGCTTCTGGACAATGGCGACGGATACGGTGAAGTATTTAAGGATGCGGTAGATATTACTTCGGAAGCCAAGACAGATATGGAAGTTCTGATCGAGTATGTAAAATCTTTCGGCGGTAAGGTTCCGGACGAGTATAAAGATCCTGCCGGACAGGGACGAATCAATATTCTTGCGGCTCCTGCAAATACGACTTCAACTTCGGCCGATATTGTTCCTTTCGAAAAAAGACCGATCGCGGCATAAGCGAACCTGAAGAATGCGTTAAATCATACTCCCCGGCAGTTCAACCTGCCGGGGAGATATAATGTCTTTTTTTCGACGTCTTCTGCCTCGGCTGGGACTCTTTTAATATCCCCGACAGGTACATAAACTGGTCTTATCAACTCAGCCTCTTCAACAATGTTAACGCTGATCCTGCAGTCTGTTTAAGGAGAAAAATAAGATGAAGAAAATCAGATACGGGCTAAGCTTCCGCCTTGCTGTCATTTTCGCCTTGTTCTTTGCGGTTGCCATCATCCTGAGCGGTATTTTGACCTACCGTAACCAGATGGCCATTTACAGGGTACAGTGTGAGAACTCCACCCGCAGAATCGGTGTAAACCTTTCCAGTATCATCCGTCAGGAGGGCGAAGATTTTGCCGTGTTCCAGAGGGAAATGATGAAATACCAGAACCGTGTAAAGGTTCCTCTGGATTTTGATGAATATATGACGGCGCAGATGGATTTCTACGACGATCTCTCCAAGTCTTATCCGGGGAGAACCTTCGGAGTGGACTTATCCTACGAGGAACTTAACGAGGAGCAGAAACAAAAATATCTGGTCTATAATTACGAATATTGGACCCTTCTTTTTAACCAGGCAACGGATGATTTCGGCATATCCTGTACTTATTACCTGGACATGAATGAGGATGCAAAGCAGGTTGCCTATCTGATCGATATAGAACGAACTACGGCCAGCGAGCATCTGGAGGGCTTTACGAACAATATTGTGGACGACTATGTGCTGGGGCTCAGCGAGGAGGAGATAGAAGAGCAGGATCATTACATATATGTCTGTGATACCTACAACCATTCCGATCCGAAATTCCAGCCGGAATGGGATGCCTGGGATGCGGAGGGTGATGTGCAGGGCTACCAGATCTGGAACAATGAATGGGGGCACACCTATGCCTACTATACCCCTGTCATCGTGGGCGGCAGGAAGATCGGACTGGTGGGAACCGAGGTGGATGTGGAAACGGTAAATCACTCTATTCTGCTTAATTCTCTCCAGCAGGTCTGCATTATCGGCCTCATTCTGTTCCTGACGCTCTCGGCGTTGCTGGTTCTGATCCATACCCGCTACATAAGGAGGCTGTCGAATCTGGATGCGGCGGTTCGGGAATACACGCAGGATCCGGAAGCTGACGTTGTAAAAAAATTTGAGGTGAATAATACGGGGAGAGATGAGATTTCTGTGCTGGCCGGAGGTCTTGCAGCCATGGTCAATGAACTGGGGGAGGCGAAGGAGGAAACCGCTCAGATGGAGGTTCTTGCCAACATGGATTCCCTTACCAACGTACGGAACAAGACCTCCTACGATTCGGAGATAAAGAACCTTCAGTTCGAAATGGAAAGCGGCTTGATAGACAGCTACGGCATCGTGATCGTGGACCTAAACTTCCTGAAGCGCATCAACGACAATTACGGGCATGATAAGGGGAATATCGCCCTAAAGAAGACCTGCCGCATCGTCTGCTCCGTGTTTAGCCGGTCTCCCGTGTTCCGTATCGGCGGAGATGAGTTCGCGGTCATATTGAAGGGAGAAGCGCTTGCTGAAAAGGATGCCCTGATCCAAAACTTCCGGGATATCATGAAGGACACCGCACAAAACAATTCTCTGGAATACTGGGAGAGAGTGTCTGCCGCCATTGGCATGGCCGTATATGATCCCGAGGTGGACAGCAGTGCCGAAAACGTCTTCAAACGCGCCGACGCGGATATGTACAGAAACAAGAAGGAAATGAAGGCGATCAGGATGGAATGAGCCGTTTCTTTTCCATGGACGTCGAGACGCATAAACTCCCCGGCAGTTTGATCTGCCGGGGAGATCTTTTGTGAACGCTCCATGCTTTCCCCAAATACCTTGGATGCGATGTCCTTGTTCTGGTAGACAATGCCGTTATTCTGTTCTTTATTGCACAATAAAGATTCCTCCCTTCATTTTAGTGTGGTTGGCTGGTTTCTTCAATCGTAAAAACAGGACGAGTGGCTGTAAGAATTTTCAGAGCGAACGCTCCGAAGATGGAGAGAAATTATCATATCTGTGTCGGGTTGGCAAGAGATAAAAAATGATAGATATTTCATTTTTGGCCATATCATGTCATAATAGGAATCAGTCGGAATGAATCGTCCCGGCTGACGCTTAAAAGGAAAATAAAACACAGATATGAGGCTCCCCGGCTGGTCATGCCGGGGAGTTTTGATTATGCAGGGTGGAAAAATTTCCCATGCTCGATCGTAAGCGGCAAATTTTGACATGTAAGAAAACATGCGTAAATAATAAGTCAAAAAGACCGTTGATTCACTTTGAGGGTTTCCGTCCGTGTGTGGAAGCAGAACCGTTCGTCCAGCCCGAAGAAGTGGTCATTTCGTCCAAAAATACTTGAAGCAAATGCATCTGACTGTCAGTAAGCATTGAACAATCAAGTTGTTTTTCTGCTTTTTCAATTCCTAGTAGATAATCAGTAGAGCAGTGATACAGAACAGCAAGAGACATCAGTTTTTCTACGCTTGGTGTTCTCTCTCCCGTCTCGTAATTTGAGATTACGCCGGAAGAAACTCCAATAGCAGCGGCAACTTCTTTCTGAGACAATCCCTTTATCAAACGAAGTTTTATCAACTTCTCTCCCAACCCCTGAATCATACATGCTCCTCCTGTATCTGTACCTCTATTTTGTCGGCAGACGGCATGCTCTAGGATGATTTGAATATGCTTTTAGCATTGCAAGCCGATCGTAATAATGCTAAAATGGCATAGACTTGTAAATTTTAATGGAATTTGAAAATTTTTGAAATTGAAAAATATTTAATTTTTTGCAACCTTTTTTTCCTTTGCCTCGTCCTCTTTATCAAATGGAGGACGAAGAAAATGAATCACGAGAAAAAGAATGATTATTCGGAGTTGATGGAGAGGAGGCTGCTGCTTCTTTCGGACCCGATCATTTGCGGAAAAGAACTGGCTTACATCTGCAAATGGGGTGTCAGAGCATTACTATGCGTTTCTTCACCAAAGCATCGTAAAATGGACGCGATATTTTTGAAACGGGGGAGGCTGATACGTGCGAGGGGCAGACCGGAGGTATTCTTGAATTTCGGTTGCGACAATGGGACGGAAGCCTTTTGGGTCTTCCGGATCCTTGAAAGAGAACTTCTTATTAAATAACAGGAGGAAGAATAAATGGTTTATGCATGTAGTGAATGTGGGAAACTGTGTTCAGAAAGTGATAAGTGGTGTCCAAATTGCTTAAAGTCATTGGCGATTAAGAATGTATATTTTGATGAGGCTGATTACAGACAGAAGGATCCGTTTTATCGCCAAAGCATGAGGCAGAGCAGGGCAAATGAACCGGTGGTAACTTATGATGTACAGAGTGTTGGCGTGGGATATTATACGAAGCGTCTTGCGCTCATCGTTTTTCCACTGCTTGCGATCGCTGTGTTTGTGACCGTTCTTGTAAGCTATCTCGAGAAAGGCGGTGTTTCTGATCCAACGTTTATAAAAAGCTACGTTCTCGCCTTCGGCTTTATGGGGTTCAGGGCATGCGCTCTCGTGTATTTTCTGGTCGTATCTATTGCAATCTGTGTAAAGCGGGGATGGGGATTGCTGGATCCAACCTATGAGTATGAGGGGCGAGACGGCAATATATATGGCAGTGCATCATTGCTTATAGTTCTCCTTGATATCATTATTCTTGTAGGTGTCATTCCGGTAGCTTTTCCGGTTTCCATTGTTAATTCCATCCGGGAGATGGCCGGGAAACACTTTGAATATTATGAGATTCATAAGATTGAGCGTATAAGTACGATCGTAACCATCCTGATCACGATAGGACTGGTGGTAGGAGTTATTTTGTGGTTCGCGGTTAAAGTGATGGGTGATAGTGTTGTATTAATGTGATTTCAAGCAGTCGTAGAAAGGAAAAAAGATGGAATATAAATGTGAGTATGTAAGAAAACCGGGAGCTAAAGTATTTACGGCCATTGTGCTGATACTGACAGCAATTACGATTTTCCTTGTTGCATATGCGACAAAGAAAACGATCGCATATGTTCATATGCTGGATGAAAACTATGAAACCGACAGCACGCAAATGGGGGAAGGATCCGGTTATGATGAAACTACGGATTTCACCGAAGGAACCGGATGGGATGCTTCTGTTAATGAAAACAGATCAAAAGTTCGTATTTCCGTGGACATGGCAAATATCAGAACCGGCCCGGGTCAGGAAAACAACGTGATATGTGAAGCTGCGAAGGGGAAGGAGTTTATAACTACAGGGAATGTCATACCGGCTTCAAACGGTACGCCCTGGTACGAGATCTATATTGATGAAGAGATGACACAGACCGGATGGGCGAGTGCAAAGGTAATAGAATTGATAGGGTGATTATTAGGAGGAGTACGGGAGATTATGGCTGCAGACAGCAAACAATT